>CAIZPP010000303.1 GCA_903934875.1 uncultured Methylococcaceae bacterium | reverse complement strand
AGTTGCCATCCTCTAGCGATGACTGCGTAACGTCAGTTCTTAAAAAAGCCCTTGGTCGTCGTTCAACCCAATTGCTAAGGCTAGCATGTCGGGCAATATCTTTTCCGTTGCCCGACTTTCCTGCCCGAAAGCCCGAATGTCGGGCGCAATGCAAAGACACGCCCGACATGGCTCAATTCTTGTTTCCATCTCTGCTTGCATCAGGTATAAATGCCCAATAGCGGAAATCAACCAGGCACACACCATGGGCATACGCAACGCAATTGTCAATACGATTTTGGATTGGGCAGATTATCACCAGGCCGAACAAGCGGTCGAAGATAGGCTGCAAGGAATTGCCAGTTCCAATGAAAGTTTTTGGGATGTTTTTTTTAAAGACTACGACCATCTGCTTAAACTGCGAGATATGGGCTTTCCCTTGCTGTTACGCGAAGGCAAGCCTCATTTGTTTGACCCGCCCCCCGTCAGTGCCTACCTGCTGCCAACCGAGGACGAGGCGGCATCGGGCAAGCGTTGGCTGTTGGCGATTTTCATTTTGTTGGATGGGCGAGGCGCGGTGCAAGTGCTGGTGTGGAATGACAATGAACAAGGCGCTTCCATCCAGCCTTTAGGCGAACCATTGCCGATCAAAGATTGCAAGCATCGCTTGGACCGGCTTCCGCTGAACTTGCAATGCACTTATCTCGGAGAAACCGCATTAGTGGTGATGGTGTTTCCGCAAGGCACTTTGACCCTGATCGTCGATGCCAGGTTAGGGGTCACCGCCTGTACTTGGAAAAACCAAGACCCTCCCCCTAAGGATTTTGAATGGATACAGCGCAGTTCTTGGGGCAAGATGCCTATCATCGCCCGTTTCAAACGCTATCAGCAAACCTCCCTGCCATTGCAAGCTAGCGGTTGGCAGGACGATTTGATCCTCAATGCCGATGTGACTATTATCAACAAGCCATTGACTACACAAGCACTAGGCCGAATTCGCGGGGCGGATGCGGCGGATACAGTGCCTAACCGGCTGTATCTCGCCTCCAATCAGGGCGAGGTTTACCGGATTGATACAATGCAGCCTGATACACTGGCGAAGTCGGAACGGCTGCCAGACGAAATCTTGGATGTTCAGACCGTGCCACAAGAAGGCCCAGCCACCGCTTATGCGATTTTAGCGGTAGCCAAAGAAGGTGCGGTGTATTTATTACTAGATAATGGGACAAAATTGGTGACCCGCCATTGGCAACACCCTGGTAGCCATGTTTGGCGCTTGATAGGCCGGGGAGACCGGCATTTGCTGGCACTGGACAAGCGCGGACTGCTCACGCCCTTGCGCTTGCACGATATGGAAACCTTCCATCGCATTAGACGCGAGGCCACGGATCAGTTAACACAGCGATACCTGCTAGATAAACCTTCTTGGCAATTGCCAGATGAAATCAAGGCATTGGATTTATTGAATACCAACCCACAACGCTTGCTACGCTTAGGCGTGTTGGCCTTGGAGTATTTTTTTCACCACTTGGATGACGATAGTTTTGTTGAAACCTTTGCGTTATGGCTAGAACAGTTGAACGAACTGTACCCGCAATTGGATACCTATCAACGCCAACACCTCGCCTGTTTGCAACGTCGCAGTGTGCGGCGGACTTTGCGCTGGCTAGTCAATTCTTGTTACGCGGAACGCTTTAAGTGGCAATGGGCTGAGAAATTCTCCAGCAGCGGCCAGGCTTTACACCCCGCTTTGGAGGTGGTGTTTAGCCTGTTGAGTCCTCACCCACTAAGCCCGGACGATTTATGGTTAACCCTGCTGCGTCGCCAGGATTGGGTTGAGCACTGGGCTAGGTTGTTTTCGGGATTAGATCAGCAATCCCCCTTTCAGCAACGCTTAGGCCGTTTCCGCGAGCAAATCAAGCAGCGCCGACGCGAGTTTTTGCCCGCGTTGGCTGGTATCAGACCGCTGAATACCTTGGCCAGTTATCGCTTCCTATCCCATGTCAGCCATTTGGATATTTTGGATGAAGAACAAGGCTGGTTGGCAGTGCTGGAATCCGGTAAAGGTTTGCGCTTATTAAAAGCACCGATGCATATCGGTGAAGATTGGCTGGAACTGGCTCCATTGCTACACTGTGGCAGTGCTTGGGAAGGCCAACCGAGCTTTGTGCGCTGCGTACCACCCGGCAAGGGCGAAACCGACTATCGCTTACTCGTGGGCACCATGCGTGGCAATCTGGTATGGCTGCGTTGGTCGGGACATCAAGGGCATCCACTACAGCCTGTTGAAAAAAGGCCGAGTGCCAAATCTATGGATTGTGGATTTGCGATCACCTGTTCCCATTACTTGCCCAAACATCATGTGATACTGTTGGGTGGGCGGGATGCCAACGGCAAAGCCTGCTTGTATGGCTTGGAAAGCGGCAAGCCGCTGGATCAGTTGAAGCGGCTATGGCAGGATCAAACCGACGACCCTTCCACCTTGCGTATGCTGCGCGGTTCTGCCGATGGCAAACGCTTATGGGGGGTCAATCGTGACCTTGGGCGGTTGTATGCTTGGGAATTAAAACCCTGGCATTTTAGAGCTAACTTGCCTGAACCGCAGGCTTGGTTGCAGGGCGTGAACAAGCTGCACTGCCTAGAATATTCCGCCGAGCAAGGTTTGCTGGTTTGTGGCGGCGAGGGTGGCATGGTGTGGGCCTTGGACAGCGACACCGGAGTGATGCGCTGGGTGGTGCAATGTGTGGGCAATTTGCGCCATATACGTTATTTGCCAGATTACCGCGAAGCCGATGTTCAGGGCGCTTGGTTGCTGACTAGTGATGATGGTGGCAATCTATTGGTAGACCGGCACGGACAAGTGCTGGGCGTGATCGAACAACTCAGCCCGGTCAGTGCGTTGAAAGGTTGCCAACAACGCTTGCTGCTGGCGACCCAAACCGGACGTTTGCTGGTCATGGGCCGTGCGGACCCTGCCTCAAACCCCAATACTGTTGAATTAAGTCGTCATTCCGGCAGGGACCGCCGGAATCCAGATTGCAGGGATGCCACCAATCCATACCCTCCATGTACAGAAGGCCAAGAATGGCTTTATCCCCTGCGTTCCCATAAGCAGCCAGAGACAGAGTCCAGCTTGCGGAACCGCTTGCCGTCGATATTGTTCACCGAATCCTTGGCTGCGATGATGGGCTTGCAACGGGCAGCGGATTATCTGGTGTCACAGCCCTTGTCTCCCGCCGTAGCAGCGTCCATTGCAGGTTTTTTTTTCCATCCAGAGCAAACGAAGGGGCGGCGCATCGTCTTTCTGTATCGCTTGCGCAGGATTTGGCCTAGCAAGTTGCCCGAGGCCAATGCTATTTTCATATTGGGGCTGCTGCAACGCTGTTGGAATGAACTGCTAACAGAGTCGCCCGATTTGTTGTGCAATTTGTTGTCGCTCATCTTGGACCTGCTTGACCGCTTGCTTGGGATAGCCGTGACTGCCGAAAACGCCAAACAACTGCGTTTGGATATCCGCTGGGCAGTGTGGCAAGGACAAGGCTGCCCGTCTGGTATGCTAGGGCGCAGTGGCGCATGGACTGCAATCCGGCTGATGCAAGCCTTGAAATGTTGGAAAGAACCGGAATCCAATGACGACCTCAGCCAGGCGCAAGCCTTGTTCGCTTGGTGCAATGCCTTGGCAATAGAGTGCGAAGCCGAGGATGCCAGTGCTTTGCGCGAGTGCTTGATGCATTTGATCAGTGCTCATTTGCGGTTATTGCCTATGGCTGGCCCTTGGTGGGTTTGGTTAGTTAAGCTGGTCAAAGCCGAGTTTGACACAACGCCGCCAGAACCTCTGAACGCGTTGTTGCCAGTCAGTGTGCAACCACCGCAGCCGCTGCTAGAACCTAGCCTGCAACAACTCGCTGGCTTGTTTGGCGACAACCCGCCTTGGTCGAGGTGGCTAGTCAATTTGCAAGGGATATTGATTAGCCTGAATAATACTTGCCGTCACTCTCCCCATGATGCTTGGCGTGAATATAACGATTGGTTACGGCTGCGCGAGCATCTCGTCGGGCTAGGCGTGGAGCGTTTTAGCGTAGCCCAACAACAAAGCCTGCTGGCCTTGTTCTGGCCGCAATTGCTGAAAAGCTGGATCGAGGCCATCCAAACCGGCTTGGATGGTTTGAAACATCGCATATTCAACGATCCTTCGGCTTATTTGGCTATGGAAACGCAAGACCGTTGGCATGGCGATGGAAGCGTAGACTTGGAACTTACTTTCCTTAACCGTTTCCGCAGCCTGCTCGAACTGCGTGGATTGAGTTGGAATGGCGCGGACTGTGGGCAGCAGGGCTTGCGTTTACCATTGCCCACCGGCAAGCCCGTGACCTATATATTGAGGCTAGATGCCAAAGACAACCGTTTAGATGGCACACTGGGCCTAGATTGCCGTGAAGTCGAAACCGGCAAGCCAGTGTGCATAGAAAAAAACTTGGCTATAGACCGGGGTGTCTCCCGATTGTCTGCGGAACCGATCTGGGACGCAACTTGGGAAAGGCTATTGGAGTTATTAGAGGATTACCAGCACAGCGGTCGCCGCTTTGTATGGATTGATGGCGCGACCTGGGCTAGGGAAGAGCGAGTGAGATTGATACAGGATATGGAATATAAATATAAATTTAGCGTGGACGTATCGTCAAATAGCGAGGAAGTCCCCCCGGCTATATGGGGGGGAATAGGGTGGGGGCGATATCACATGGCGTGGTTTTCCCCTGATATAGCCTTAGGTGCTGCTGCGGAAACACAGTTGGCGCAAATTCACGCGTTATTGTCCCATCTGCCCGGTGGAAGAACCCGCTTGGCTTGGGCATTGGGTTTATGGCATTGGTCACAAGGTTTGCCGCCTAGGGTGGCTGCAATTTTGGCGGCGGATTTGCCGGACACCGATGCAGTCGCATCGGTCTTACAGCGCTTGTTGGGTGCGGAGTCCCCGCAGGATAAAAAAATCACTGCGATGCATCATGCATTGCGGGCTTTGCCTACTCGTGCTTTCGGCGCATGGTGTGCGGAGGAACCGTTTTATGCGCCTAAGGCGAGCGAGAGGTTGTCCGCCGAAGAATTGTATCTGCCAGCTTCTATGGCCTTGGATGAAAGCTTATGGGCGCGTTTAGATACCGCCCCGGTCGATGAACTGGCACAGTTATTTGGCGTGGATATCGCGTTAGCCGACGCGCAACACATAGCCCGCCGCGTGTTTAGCAATCTACGCCCAGTATTATTTGGCGCAGACCTAGGCAAGATGGAGGAGGGGGACAGTTTGGCGCAAACCCTGCTGGCTAAGCTGGGTGTTGGTGCGGTGGTGTATGACCCGGATGGGCCTTGGCGCTTGGATATTAATCTATCCTTGAACTGGAATGATTACCCGCGCTGCTGGCTATTGCCTGCGGGTACAGCCGTGCAACGGGCTAGCATGGTTAGCAAAGCGGCTGGACTGTGGCTGTGCTTAGGTGAAACCAGCGCTCCTAAGGATTTACCCGGCCTAGCCTTGGCTCTGTCCACTAGGGACGTGCTGGCCTTGCTACATGCGGAAAAACCCACCGATGCCTTGCTCTGGCTCAACCGCCTCGCCGCCGCCCAGCATGGGGTGGATGCCAGCAACACCTTCCGCGCCAACGGCGGTTTGGCGCATTTGGTGGGTGTCCATTTTTATGGACGCGACTTGGAATTGCAAAAACTCACAGCTTGTTTACACAATGTGGATCGCAGCGAGTCGGGAATTGGCTATGAAAACAGGGAAGCCGCTTTATTGGTCGGTGGCCGCCGCATGGGCAAGACCTCGCTGCGCGAGCGCATCCAGTATGACATCGCGGCCGATGGGGGTGGGCGGGTGTGTTGCGCATTCAATTTTGAGGCCATGCCTACGCAATTGCATGGGGTGGAATTGGAACGCTGGTTTTGCCAGCGTGTGGTCGAGGCGTATGCGAAAACAGCTTATCCCTTCAAGTTTTCATGGCCGGATCAATACAAAGACAGCCCACGTTACCGCGATGATTTCCGCTCAGGATTGGACTGGCATTTGCGAGCCATCAAGCGCAAAACGGGCAAGACCCCGTTGTGGACGTTTGACGAGACCGAATGGCTGGCTAAAGCTGACAGCCAACCCGAGCGTACCCGTTGGGGTTTATTCCGTTTTTTCCGCTATCTGCTGTCACAAGGCTTAGTGTGCTTGTTTGCGACAGCTTATCCTCATGGTGCCGAACAAACCCATGCCCTGATTATCGCCAACTTGGATTTGACCAGCCCTATCCATAACACTTTCACACAAATATTGCGCTTAGCCCCTTGGTCACCCGATGAAGCTTGGGATTTTCTGCACAGTCGTTTGGCGGGTTTGGGCGTGGTGCTGCCGCGCCAATATCGGAATGAAATGCTGGCCATCAGTCGCGGTGTGATTTGGGTGGTGCATGAGTTTGGACGCGCGTTGTGCGAGGCCCTGCCTAAATGGAAGGCGGTGAAAATCATTGACTCTGCCACTTGGCGCAAGGCACGAAAACAAGTATTGGAGCAAATTGGCCAGGCACTGAAAATCCCGGTGGAAAATGCCGCAAGGCGGCAAGACGGTGCTTTGGGCCTTAGTCTGCTGAATCAACCGGAAGCCGTGTTGCAAGGCAATCTATGGCGGGTATTATGCGACTGCGCCCGCTTAGTGCCTGTCAAGCCTAGCGAAGGTGGGGAGGACTGGCCCGACGCAGATGCGATGCTATTATTCAAGGATTTGCAACAGCGCCTGCCGCAAGCCGCGCCTACCGCATTGCATATGGCTTTGGCAGAACTCGTTTCCTCACCCGCCTTGGAAGGATTGGCGGATCAACCGGGGGTTTACCGCTATGCGCAAATGCTATTGCCAGCATGGTTACATTATTCTTCGCAGCCTGGAGAACGATGATGGGCGATATTTCCTATATAAACTCTATGCGGTTCCGTACCTTGGAGGTTTACGCCCCGCATGATGAAGGCACAGATTTTAGCCAGCCTTTGGCTACTGTTTTGGGAAAGGCGACACGGGGTTATCACGCTTTCTATGGTCATAGTGTGGCGGTGATGAAGCGTCAAACTAGTGCTGCAAGTAAATTAAAGGACTGCTTTGTAGCTCATTTAGCTGGTGAATCAAGTCTTGTCACCATTGACCCTAGCTTACAGGCCGCTGATTGGACACCAGAGGCTGGCAAGCTTTATTTTCCTGGTGACAGCCTGCCTAAGGATTATGCTGAAAAGACATCACGTTTTCTGCGCCAGTTGCGCGAGGCTTTGGCGGCAGGCACAGGCGGCTTCAACGAAAAACCTGCTTTTGCGCTGAACCAAGCCAGCGTGTTTGACCTAGTTGGTGACAGGCGCGAACACAGCGCGTTAATTGCCGAAACCCTAGGTTATTACGAATACCTGCTGTGGGATGATGGCGGTTTGTGGGGGGTGAAAAACTGGCAATCACAACGAAATAACTGGAATGAACACTGCACCCTTGATAAAAAAAATGCATGGGCTGAACAACGCATGGCTTGGATAGGCGCGGGTTGGCCTAGCCAATCTTTGGCTCGTTGGTGTAAGCGATTTGATGAAGCCTGGCCGGTACTGCCTGAATTATCGACTATGGCCAATGCCGCGCTGGAACGGCTGGAACGCTACGACCTAGCCTTGGCGGAGTATTACCGCAAGACCGAAACCCGCGACCCGCCCGGCTATAAGCCTTGGAATGATTATGTGCGCTTGCTGTGCAACTTCCTGCCCGATCACCATTCTCGCGAGGAACCCTATAAATGGCTAGGCAGCAATACCTTGGGTGATGACGGTGGGCCTAGGCGTTGGCGCGGGATGCTCGATGACCGCTTGAATATGCATTTGATCCATTTACTGCTGGATGGTTGGTTAACCTTGTGGCCGGTGGAAAAAGATGGCCGTACCCGGTTCTACTTGCAGCCGGGTTCGCTGGCCTTGCTGTATTGGGTCGCCCAGCTCGCCGACATGCCTTGGACAGACACACCACAAAGCTTTCTAGAGCATTACGATTGGAGTGACCCCAACTGGTTCGGCGCTTGCCGGGAATATTGGAAACCCATACGGTAGACCGAGAAGGGAGAGAATCATGGTTGATAAGATGGTCTCCAATAATGAATACACTGTAAAGAATCATCCAAATCTCCCCCTGCCCGTTGAAACGGGTTAATGCTATCCTATGGCATGTTACCCTATACCTTGTTAACCCCTCTGGAGCCGCCATGCATGGCCGACCCGCCTAGCCAAACACACTTTGACGTTTTCCTGTCCCACAACAGCAAAGACAAAGCCGCCGTCATCGCGTTGGCCCAGAGGCTACAGGCGAACGGGGTCAAAGTGTGGCTGGATGTGTGGGAACTACGCCCCGGCTACCTTTGGCAGCAGGCGGTGGAAGACATCATCGACACCATCCCTGCGGCGGCAGTGCTAGTAAGTAAGGATGGCATAGGCCCGTGGGAAGACGTAGAAATACGTACTTTGCTAAATGAATTTATCAAGCGCAACCAGCCGGTAATACCGGTGCTATTACCGGATTGCCCAGAAAAACCTAAATTACCTTTATTTTTGAAGAATCTTACTTTGGTTGATTGCCGGGAAGGCAGGGAGAATGAAGGTTTTCTCCGCTTGGTTTGGGGAATTACCGGCGTTAAGCCGACGGTAGCCGAGTCTGCGAATTTGGAGAAGCAGGATGTAAAACAGCTAAGCGAGAGGATTGATTCCGGGTATGAAGTAAATAAATTTAGCAAAAGAATCGTCCCCGAAAAACACGGACATGAAACCGTGCTGGGACCGATAGCACTTAAGGATGCACTAGAATTCTTCTCACAACACCACAGCAAGTTGATTCTGCAAGTTCAGAATAACAGCCCATTACAACAAGAACCCACATCAGAAAGACTTAAAGACATTGTTTGCTATCTATGGTTGCGCTCCCACGGCAATTTCTCGGCGTTGGTCAGAATGAGCGAAAGCTTAGGCGTTGATACCATAGGGTCTATACCGTTCAAAAAGGCGGTGCTACTCGCCGATACGGTGCAAACCCTGTGGAATGAGGATGCGATGCAAGATATGATTGATTTCAAATTGAGTTTTGATTACTTCGACACGCAAGAAGTGGATAGGGCTTGTATTCATATACGATCTGGCATGATGGATTTGTCCGACCAGTTCCTAAACCCCTTGATCAGCAAACCGGAGCCTACGCCTGAGTATTTTGCGAGTGCGTTACCCGATGCCTTGGACAAACATTTTAAGCAACTGGGCAAAACCCACGATCACCGACAGGCACCGCAAATCAGCGCCATCCAAACCGGCGATCCGCAATTACTGCGTTTGGTGGGAGAGCACATGCTTTACCTGCAATTGAGGAAAAATAAGCGCATTATCCATGATGACGTACAGAATAAACCGGTGAGATTTTCCATTTGATATACAGCGTTTTCAACATCAAATAGTTACTTGATAGTTGGTATGAAAGCGCAGGTCATTCTGTTAACTTTAGGGTTAAACGAATATCCATTTTTAGTTATGTTTTAAAGATGAAAACGCTGTAATGCCAAACGTACTCCCTAATCACTAAAAATCAACTATTTCTTGAGTGATGCGGGAGCAGGAAGATTCTTCAGCTATTCCGGCATGGACCGCCGGAAACCAGATTTCAGGGATGCCCAAAGCCCCGCCATCCGTGAAGCTTAGGTTCCGGCTATCCATGCCGGAACGACAGCGTTCTGGGTT
>CAIZPP010000302.1 GCA_903934875.1 uncultured Methylococcaceae bacterium | reverse complement strand
GATGTTCAGCAAAACCCAGAACGCCGTCATTCCGGTCATGGATGCCGGAATCCAGCGTCCAAGGATGGCAAACTCGAAGCCGCGATAAGTGTCTCCGTATCAAAAGACAGGAAACTACAGGTTGGCAAGTGATCTGAATCAAGCACTTGTGCAACCGACTGGATACCGTCCATGGTCTGGATTTCGGCATCCCTGCCGAAATGACGGCTTTTCTCGGCTTGACTGGAGTTATGTATAACGATGAGCGTGGAGCGTGGGAACGCTGTAAAAACCTTCTTTATGGACAGCGTTTTCATCTTTAAAATATAACCTAATAATGGATATTAGTTTGTCCCTAAGGTTAATAGAATGTCCTGCGCTACCATACCCACTATCAAGTAACTCTTCGATATTAAAACGCTGTATCAACCATGCCCTATAGATTAATAGCACTGAGTTCATGCCTATTGCCAATCATCCTGTTGAGCGGGTGCGCAACGCTGATCGACGGCACCACCCAGAATGTGACATTCCAAAGCAAGCCGGAAGGGGCCACCGTGGCCGTCAATGGACGGGTGTTGGGCAAAACCCCTCTGACCGCACAAATTGAGAAAGGAACAACGCAGTGGTTAAACCTGTCGATGGACGGCTATGAGCCAGAGACACGTCCGTTGACTACCCAATTGAACGGATGGTTCTGGGGCAATATCCCCTTAGGCGGCATCTTCATCGGCATGGCAGTGGACGGGGTGTCAGGCGCCGCGAATGAATTTATCCCCAGCCAATACACGGTCGCATTGAAACCCCAATACACGTTTGCGGACAGTTTGGTTCAAGCAGACAAAAAATTCAGCGCAATAGAGTTCATCGTCTCTTTCCGCGCCGAAATCATGGCCGATATCGCCAAATCAGGCGGGCGGTATTTGTCAACCTTGTTTGAAACCTTGAAAATCCCCAGGGCCAATCAAGATGATGCCATAGACCGGATACGGACCCTGTCGGAGGTTTATCACGATACGCGGCGTTTTGCCGAAATGACGGTGGACGAGTTGATGCAGCATGGTTACTCCCCCGGCCATTTGGCCCGATAAGCGCATACCTAATTGCAGTCGTGTGCGGAAAATGTTGATGACTATGACTAGGAGGGCGTGTCGATAGGCAAGGCATCTGCATTTCCGCACCTGAACGTGGGAAACGGGGCCTTAAGGTAAACACGGGTATGAATGAATGTCTAAAATCAGTGCGGGGGGTGACATTGATCGAATTGTCGGTGGTATTGTTGGTCATCGTTGCATTGGCTGGTGTCACACTCCCCTATTTGGCCGGGGTGCCGCGCTCAGCCGCTTGCTCGACCACCGATGTGACACTGGCAAATATCCGCGATGCAATCATGGGCGGAGGGGCATCGCCGGGGTTCAAGGCCAATTTGGGGATGATGCCTTCTTATGTAGGTATGAATCCAAGCCCTTATGCCAATCCGGGGCTTCTCAGCGAGTTATTCACCAACCCTGTCGGCCCTTCAGCGCCTTACCCCGCATACAATCCCAATACCCGACGCGGGTGGAACGGGCCATACCTGAGCGGAGGTTTTGCCTGCCAAACGACACCGCAAGCCCGCTTCTGCAACTGCAATCCGGCAGCGCTCTCAGGAGTGGTCTTTTCTTTAGACAGTTTCCATGTTGCCAACCCAAGCGGCTACTGCAATGGAGCACCGATTGTCGATCCCATTGAATTACGCATAGACAGCAGCTCTCCGCCAATTTATTTCCTCGTCTCCGGTGGCCCGAATGGGCAGATTGACACTGCCAGCGTATCCAATCTTGCAACTCGAAGCAACGATGACCGTGTGCTAGTGCTTAATGCCCCCGACCCCGGAACCAACCAGCCATGCGACCAATGAAGACAACTGCAATGTCCAGCCTGCAAAGTGGTTTCAGCTTGATCGAGTTAATGGTTGCCTTGCTAGTGATGGTTGTTATTTCCACTGCCGTCATGCGCTCTCTTAGCGGCTTGCAAGACCCAAGCTTTTACCAGCAAACCGCAGAACGTGTGCAAGCCGTCAAGGATGCCATCATCAAGGTGCAAACGGTCAATGGCGTCCCCACGGTCAGTGGGTTTGTGGCGGATATGGGACGGCTGCCGAACAATTTGCGGGAGTTGTTGGACAACTCTGCGGGGAATCCGGTTTGGGCTACCGGAGCCTGCTCCGTTACAGGCTATACTGACCAGTTTAGTTGCGGCAATAATTCGGGGACGTGGGCACCATACCCCGGCAATACTGGAATCGGTTGGCGCGGCCCTTATATACAGGCATCAAAAAACCCAAGCCAAGCGGACGCTTTTACGGACGGATGGGGAAGGGATTATCAAGAGCCTGGCACAGCCCAAGGCTCCTGCGCATCCCAACACTGGCTACTGGATGTGGATAACACGGCCCGATGCCATGTGGATGACCTATCCAACTATGGTTGGCGTTTTGACACTCTTGACCCTCCAACTCAAACAACTCCACCATATACTTATAATTCGAATTTATTGAACTTACAAAGCTACGGCTCTGATATGCTTCAAGGACAACTAGATAACACAAACCAATATCAATATGATTACCCACCTAGCGCGAACCAACCTGTGATTAAGAAACAGGATTGGCAATTCGATTTAGGTCCTACGGCTATTGGAGTCACGGTCAATTTATCCCACACTAACTTCAACCCATCTACATTCACCGCTACTCAGTCTAGTGACATCCAAACCTTATGTAATATCGTCGGAGGAACCTGGGCTACCCCGAATTGTATCATTAACTCTACACTTTGTGGAGTGTTAGGAGGCACATGGAATGGAACCACAAATACTAGTGGAACTTGCAGTTTAACCCAACAACCATTGCAAAGCCTATGTACCAGTGCTTCGGCAAACGGCAGTTGGTCTAATTCCAGCAGTCAATGCACATTGACAACCTTATCTTCAAGCGATTGCACCAGCTTGGGAGGAAGTTATTCCAGCGGTATTTGTACCTTACCCGCACCTCCATTGCTTGCAACAACATGTAACAGTTTTATAGGCACATCATCTTCACCCTGTACTCTGCCTACAGGATCAACAATCTTCTCTAACACAACGGGTATCTCTGGAATTTCTGGTTTCTGCTCCGCAATTGGAGGATATTGGAACTCCAATAAATGCATTATCGAAGCACCATTTTCAAATAACCTACAAACTATATGCCTAAACATTTTCTATCGCAACTCAACTGTCACCCCACCAATCGTCACAGCGACCACTAAAGCCGCTATTCAAAATGATGGCCAGCCACATACAGTAAGTTTCTCAGGATTTTCTGTTTACGATCAGAGCGGTGCCGTTGTAATCGACAATACAAATCCCGCCAGTCCGCACCCTGTTCCCATCCCCATTGGTCAAAACGCCATCAGCGTGACACAAGCCAATAGTGACGGCACTTGCACGGGCACTCCTTGGAACAACGCGCCCTTCCCCGCCAACCATCCCTCCACACCTATCCTGCAAACTTTCCTGCCCGGCCTGCCGTTGATCTTTAATTGGTAACGCTGCAGTGCCAAACCCAAATTTACCAAACCTTTGCAATAAAGTTTTCGGCATTGCGAATTTCCAAATGGTCGCCGCTTTGTCCTATCACATACAAGCCTTTCCGATAAGCGTACTGAGCCACATGGTCATCTATCACCATAGCGGCCACAGCACCTAATACCCGCTTATCCGCGTAAGAAGGCAGCAGTCTTTTTATTTTAGCCAGCCTTTCCAAATGCTCATTAACATCATCCACACTCAGACAACTCTTACATTCAACGGCCACCATCTCAACGACATTGACAACCAACAAATCAACCTCGACCCCTTCATCACCACGCTGTGCACAGATGTTTTGATGAACCTCATGCACGTCAATGCCTCGTTGCCGAAACAGGCGCACCACAGCAGGACGCACAGCGTCCTCAATGAACTCACCCAAGCGATTACCCAACCTGCCAATACTGGCTGCCACTTCCTTGATTTTTCTATCCGTTTCCTGGAACTTGCGGTCTGTTTCCTGGAACTTATGGTCCGTTTCCTGGAACTTATGGTCCGTTTCCTGGAACTTATGGTCCGTTTCCTGGAACTTGCGGTCTGTTTCCTGAAATTTGCGATCTGTTTCTTGTTGGGATTGGGCCAACTCACGCAAAATTGCCCAAATATCATCAGCAACGGTAGACATGTCAAACCTCTATTTTTTAGCTCTTGCTGGCATTATATCAGGCTGGCCGGGGATAGGATCAAAGGGCTCTACATCTTCCATCCGCATGACGAACCGGCCTTTTTCACGGTCGGCGAAGAAATAGGCAAGGGAACGCCGCACCGTTTCAAAGGCGAGTTCGTCCCACGGTATGTCTCCATGCTCGAACAAGCGGGTCTCTAGGCTTTCGTAACCGGGGGAAAAACTCTCATTGACCATCCTCGCGCGGAAAAACACATAAACTTGGGAGATGTGCGGCAAACTGAACAGATTGTAGAGGGAGTCAATTTCCACTTTCACATTGGCCTCTTCCATCGCCTCGCGGCTGGCCGCCGTTTGCAGATTTTCCCCCAGTTCCATGAAACCCGCAGGCAATGTCCAAAACCCCACACGCGGTTCAATGGCGCGTCGGCATAACAATACCTTGTCACCCCAGACGGGAATGCAGCCAACGATGACTTTCGGGTTATGGTAATGGACCACCCCGCAGGCATCGCAAATATGGCGCGAACGGTCATCACCTAAGGGGACCCCAATTCGCACGGGTGAACCGCATTGGCAGCAATATTTCATAGTTCCGGCGTGTCGTGTTGAATGTTGGCAAGTGGTTCGCGAACCCGCACAGGCTCGCTTTTTGCTGATAAGTTCCGCAGCAGCGTGGCTGTTTCTAGCCCCCGCTCGAAAAAACTTTGCTTGTTCATGTAATCAGTGGTTTTTCTTATGAGTCATTTTCGGCATACTTTAGGCTATACCGCTAGCCAGAACAATCGCCCTGTAGTAGAAATCTGTTTGGTGCTTTGCGGCACTAGTCTTTATACTCAACAATTTTAAGGTGTTTTAACGGATGAATGTACTCATCGTCGGCGGCGGCGGTCGCGAACACGCCCTCGCCTGGAAAATGGCACAATCGCCTTTGGTGCGCAAGGTCTTCGTCGCTCCCGGCAACGCCGGCACCGATCTGGAACCCGGTGTCGAAAACGTGCCTATCGAAGCGGACGACTTGGTGGCGTTGCGCTTTTTTGCCTTGGAGCATGGCGTTGCGCTGACCGTCGTCGGCCCGGAAGCACCATTGGTAGACGGGATAGTCGATGAATTCCGCGCTGCCGGACTGAAATGCTTCGGCCCCAGCCGAGCCGCCGCGCAACTGGAAGGCTCCAAATCCTTCTGTAAAGAATTTCTAGCCCGCCACGGCATACCCACGGCGGCTTATGCGACTTTCCGCGCAGTGGCACCGGCGGCCGAATACATTGCCAAGATGGGCGCGCCCATCGTGGTCAAAGCCGATGGCTTGGCCGCAGGCAAGGGTGTCGTCGTCGCCCAGACCCAAGCGGAAGCTCTCGCCGCCGTAACCAATATGCTCACCGGCAACGCCTTCGGCGAGGCAGGAGCGCGCGTGGTGATAGAGGAGTTCCTGGACGGAGAGGAAGTGAGTTTCATCGTCATGGCCGACGGCAAACATGCCTTGGCCTTGGCCACTTCCCAGGACCACAAAGCCCGCGACGAGGGTGACCTAGGCCCCAACACGGGCGGCATGGGCGCGTATTCGCCGGCTCCTCTGGTGACACCGGAACTGCATGACCGCATCATGCGCGAAGTCATCGAACCGACTTTAGCCGGCATGGCAAAGGACGGCACCGCTTACACGGGTTTTTTATATGCCGGTTTGATGATAGGCAAAGACGGAACGCCGAAAGTTTTGGAATTCAACTGCCGCTTCGGCGACCCGGAAACCCAGCCTATCATGATGCGGATGGACAGTGACCTAGTGCCGCTTTGCCTTGCGGCGATTGACGGCAGCCTAGAGCAGATGCGGGCGGAGTGGAACCCCCACCCGGCCCTAGGCGTGGTGATGGCCGCAGGCGGGTATCCCGACCAATATCGCAAAGGCGACACCATTTACGGACTGCCCGAACATGAGACGCGAAACGCCAAGGTATTCCACGCCGGCACCCGCCATCATGATGGGCATACCATCACCTCGGGTGGCCGTGTCCTCTGCGCCTGCGCACTGGGCGAGACAGTTGCCGAAGCCCAGCACAAGGCTTATGAGATAGCTGACAGAATTCAATGGCAAGGGGTATATTACCGCCGCGACATTGGACACAAAGCAATCGGGAGAAGCTAAGCATGTTGTCAAAGTTCTTGACCGGAACCGGCTTAATCAATGTCGGCGCACCACCTGGCCGCGATGATAAGATGCCCGTCCCGGAAACGCATTATGCAAACGGCCACCCCATGCATCCGCCTTATCCTGACGGCATGGAAACAGCGTTATTTGCCATGGGTTGTTTCTGGGGGGCGGAGAGGTGTTTCTGGCAACAGGAGGGCGTTTACCTGACGGCGGTAGGCTACGCGGGCGGTTTCACGCCCAATCCGACCTATGCTGAAGTCTGCACCGGACTGACTGGCCACACCGAGGCAGTGTTTGTAGTCTTCGACCCGGCCACAGTGAGTTATGGCGAATTGCTGCGGCTGTTTTGGGAATCCCACGATCCGACCCAGGGCATGCGGCAAGGCAACGACAGGGGAACCCAGTATCGCTCTGCGATTGGCGTTTTCTCAGAAAAGCATAAACTCCAGGCTCTGGCAGCAATGCAGGCTTACCAGGAACAGCTTGCCCAAGCCGGATTTGGCACCATCACGACGGAAATACTGGAAAACCCTGAGCTTTACTACGCCGAGGGCTACCATCAGCAATACTTGGCAAAAAACCCCGGAGGATATTGTGGCTTGCGTGGAACGGGGGTCTCCTGCCATGCATGAAGAAACCCTAATCAGCATTCCAGAGCCGGTCATTTCTGACAATTCCGCCTGGATGAATTTACGCTGGTTTTTTGTTCTGCGCAACCTGCTCATTTGTGTGGAAGCCATCAGTGTGATGATTAGCGTTTATGGGCTTGACGTCCCTCTGCATCAAAATGCGCTGACCGGTATCATTACTTTGCAAGTGTGCCTTAATTTTTACACCTGGCTACGCCTGGACCATGATCGTCCGGTCGCTGCTTCTGAACTCTGCATCCAACTAGCTTGCGACATACTCACTATCACGGGCATCCTGTACTTTACCGGTGGCGCGACCAACCCGCTCACTTGGTTCTTCCTGCTTCCCCTGATCATCGCCGCAATCGTGTTACCGCAGACTTTTACTTGGTATCTGGTAATCTTCGCCTCCTCCTGCTACACGGTATTGATGCTCTACTACGAACCATTGCCCTTGATTGTGCCGATGACCTTGGCCGATGTCCCCCAGCAGCACGACCACCATGTGATGATGGACCACGACGATATCAGGGTTCATGTCTTCGGCATGTGGTTCGGTTTTGTGTTTAGCGCCGTATTGGTGGCGTACTTCGTGGTCGGCATGGCCGACTCCCTGCGCAAACTCGACCGCAAACTGGCCAATGTGCGGGAACAGGCTTTGCGT
The DNA here is from genome assembly GCA_903934875.1 of uncultured Methylococcaceae bacterium. GTDB lineage: Bacteria > Pseudomonadota > Gammaproteobacteria > Methylococcales > Methylococcaceae > Methylumidiphilus. The sequence goes on along the minus strand of CAIZPP010000302.1, from coordinate 24,098 downwards.
AACGAGCGCGTCGTCGCTCTTGGCACTTTGGCGGCGGGCGCAGCGCACGAAATGGGGACGCCTTTGGGAACAATGGCCATACTGATCCATGACATGGAGAAAGAATACCAACACGCAGGCTCCGAGGAGTTGTATCAGAAGATGAAAATCCTGCGCGAACAGGTGAACCGCTGCAAAGCTGCGCTTTCTGTGATGTCCGCCTCGGCCGGGGCGGTTCGTGCGGAATCCGGTCGCATCATGCCGATATCGCGCTATATTGACGAAGTTGTCGCCAGTTGGCAGCAACAAGGCCTGGTAACCGAGCTTGACTACCGGAAATTGGGTTTTGAGCCTTCCCCCAACATCCTGGCCGAACGCACACTGACCCATGCGCTGATCAACATATTGAACAACTCTTCCGATGCATCCCCCCACGGCATCAAACTGCGGATACGCTGGACCTTCCAATACGCGATCATGGACATCCTTGACGAGGGACCGGGCATTTCTCCCGCCATTTCAGCCACTCTAGGCAAAGACCCCGTGTCAAGCAAAGAACATGGCCTAGGCGTTGGGCTATTCCTAGCCTTTGCCGCAATTGAGCGCTTGGGCGGGAAAATCGAAATGCAGGCGCGCACCGACAAACGGGGTACTTTGACTCGACTCACCCTGCTGTTGTCCCAGGAGACTGGAGACTTCTGACATGCCCATTAGATTGCCTGACCATTCCGAACAACCCAGAATGTTGCTGGTTGATGACGATGCCACATTCTGCATGGTCCTGAAAATGGCCATGGAGAAGCGTGGATTCGATGTTTTCGTGGCCCACGACCTGGAAAGCGGCATTGACTTGGCCGAAAAGGCAGAACCCGAGTACGCCGTCATCGACTTGCGCATCGGTTACGAGTCGGGGCTGTCCCTCGTCAAACGCCTAGTCGAGTTGGACGACCACACCCGCATCGTCATGTTGACCGGTTTCGCCAGCATCGCAACGGCGGTGGAGGCGATCAAGCTCGGCGCGATCCACTACCTGACCAAACCGGCGGACGCGGACGAAATCGTCGCCGCCCTGCATAAAAATGAAGGCGACGAGAGTGTCGAAATCAAAGACAAACCGCTTTCGATCAAACGCCTGGAATGGGAGCATCTGCAAAAGGTATTAGTCGAGCACGACAACAACATTTCCGCCGCTGCCCGCGCCCTCGGCATGCATCGGCGCACCTTGCAGCGGAAACTGGAGAAAAGACCGGTGAAAGATTGAATTGTTGGTGAACAAATTATTTAATATCCTGATTTAGGCATGAAAAGCATTGAAAAACTCAGTCTGCTTCTGTATCCTAGCGAGGCTGTGTATCAAAAATGAAGTGAGATTTTGTAGTATGTCACAAGAGCAAAAAGGAACCGTAAAATGGTTCAACGAAACGAAGGGATATGGTTTCATCCAACGCGAAAAGGGCACCGATCTGTTTGTCCATTTCAAATCCATCGTCGGCAGCGGTTTTAAGACGCTGAAGGAAGGCCAGGCTGTTAGCTTTGTAGAAGTGCAGGGCCAGAAAGGCCCACAGGCGGACAACGTTACCGTACTCTAAGGCACCTTCCCAGTGTTCATGCTAAGCGGGCTGGCTAAGCGGCCTGCTTTCGTCTACTCTACGCGGGGACTGAGTGTCCTCGCGAAATCTGGGCCCCATCTAGTATTACAGATTTTTGTTTCTGTAACCGTCGGCGACTGGGCCCTTCGATTTTTTCCCAATTCGAGTCCCCCATCCTGATGCAATCCACCGAAACAATTATTTCTTTTTCCGACCTGGCTCTTTCAGCTCCCCTGCTCCAAGCAATCCGCGAAATCGGCTACGAAACCCCTTCGCCCATCCAGGCAGCCAGCATACCTCCGCTGCTCGAAGGCCATGACCTTGTCGGCCAAGCGCAGACTGGCACAGGCAAAACGGCGGCCTTTGCACTGCCGATTCTCAACAACATAGATACTTCGCGTCGTGAACCACAAGCACTGGTGTTAACTCCGACCCGCGAACTGGCCTTGCAAGTGGCCGAGGCATTCCAAAGCTATGCCCGCCACCTGCCCGACTTCCACATCCTACCGATTTACGGGGGACAAGGCATGGACACCCAACTGCGCCAACTGCGGCGTGGTGTCCATGTGATAGTCGGCACCCCTGGCCGGGTGATGGACCACATGCGCCGGCATACTTTGTCCCTGGACGGGCTGACCACCCTGGTGCTGGACGAAGCGGACGAAATGCTGAAAATGGGCTTCATTGACGATGTCGAATGGATTTTGGAGCAATCGCCGCCGGAACGGCAAATCGCCCTATTCTCCGCCACCATGCCTGAGGCTATCCGCAAAGTGGCCAAGCATCATCTGCGCAACCCCAGGGAAGCCAAGATTGAGAACAAAACAGTCACTGTGGAAGCGATTTCCCAGCGTTACTGGCCGGTCACGGGTACGAACAAGCTGGATGCCCTGACCCGCATATTGGAGGTTGAGGATTTCGACGCCATGCTCATTTTCGTGCGCACGAAGATAGCCACCGAGGAGTTGGCCGAAAAATTGGAAGCGCGCGGCTATTCGGCGGGTGCGCTGAATGGCGACATGAGCCAGGCATTGCGTGAAAAGAATGTGGAGCGGCTGAAGAAAAAAACCTTGGATATCGTTGTCGCCACCGACGTTGCCGCTCGCGGCTTGGACGTGGACCGAATCAGCCATGTCATCAATTACGACATACCCTATGACACCGAAGCCTATATCCACCGCATTGGACGCACTGGCCGGGCGGGCCGCAAGGGTCATGCCATCCTCTTCGTGGCCCCGCGCGAACGCCGCATGTTGCTTGCCATTGAAAAAGCCACCCGCCACCGCATTAGGGAAATGCGCCTGCCCACACGCGAGGATATCGCTGAGCGCAGGGTGGAGCAATTCAAGGAACTGGTGATGAACACACTGGAATCGGAAGAGTTGAGCTTTTATCGCGAATTCGTACAAAAGCTGGGCAAGGAAAAGAATCTAGCCCCGCTGGATATCGCTTCCGCACTGACCTTCCTGGCACAGAAGGAGCGCCCCTTGGTTCCGGCAGAAAAGTCGTCGCACACAGAACATTTTGACGACGGGCGCGATGCGCGCAAGCGTGCTGACCGTAGCGAGCGGCCTGAAAGGGGCGCGGAAAAACGCGAACGGTTCACACGGGACTTCGATGACACGGGTGTTCTTTACCGTATCGAGGTAGGCCGCAACGACGGCGTCGCCCCTAAAGACATCGTCGGCGCCATTGCCAACGAAGCGGGAATCTCCGGCAAGTCCATAGGCCACATCAAAATATACGACGAGTTCTGCACCGTGAGCCTGCCCGCCGACATGCCCGCCCAAACCTTGAAGCGGATGGAACGAATCCACATCATGGGCAAACCCATCAACATCACCCCGTGGTCTGGTGAGCCACCTCCCGCTTCCTTCTCAAGAAAGCGGACTTATCCGCCTAAGCGGGGCGAATAAGCCACAATCCGGCGGATGAATATAAAATTCAAACATACGCTTAAACATGTGATTTTTTGTAGGTGCGAATTTATTCGCACTTTCAATCAATCAATTTGCCGGATTTAGGATGAAACAGCAGAAATACTGGCGATATGGTCGCAGTGCCGTTGTTTATTTTTGGCTTGTGGCATTATTGCCTGATAAATCTGATGCAATGACGTTTGCAGTGCACGGGAATAACTCACACACTCTGAATGCGGTTCTAGCGACTGGAACAATTGACTGGAACGATGCGGAGAAACTTAACCAATTTTTAGCTCGGCAATCAAATAAGCATCAGACTGCTATTTATCTCGACAGCCCAGGCGGGAGCCTTGAAGGGGGCATTCGGCTAGGCGAATACTTCAAACGCAATCGCATCAAGACTATTGTTGAGGGGAATAAAACCTGCGCAAGCGCCTGTGCTTTAGCATTTCTCGGCGGCACGGATAAATACGGCAATCGTTGGATGTCCACCACCACTTCCAGCGGTCTCGGTTTCCATGCTTTCCGAAACGCAGACGGCAATCCTAATGGGGATACAGACGAAACCCAACAAATCGTTGGAAAAGTTCTTGAGTACGGACAGCTTGTGCAAGCGCCTATGGAGATTTTTGTTCGTAATTTTAAAACACCATCTGATAAAATTTACTGGTTTAGTACTGATGAGGCGTTAAGTCTAGGCATCAAAGTATGGGACATGGAAAACAAAAGCTATGTTGGCAAAAGTCGACAAGCAACACAGAATCCCGATCTCCCCAATGCAGCAGAGTTTATATCTACCTATTTTTCAAAGATCAAGAAAGTGCCATATCAGCAAACATGGGATATGCTCTCTGGCCCCCTTAAGGATCAAGGTTTTAACGCCTACGTTGATTGGTGGGACAAAAGAGTGAAAGCGGTTTCTCTAAGGAATGTTCAAGAACTAAGCTCCAATTCGGTTCAGGCTGAGCTTTCATACGCCATGCAAAATGGTAAAAACTTATGCACCATTAACACGTTTATATTACAGAACAACAGCGATTCTTGGTTGATCATCGAACAACAAAGCCGACGCTGCAAGGAATAGCTAAAATCCAAACTTTGAGTTTCGTAGGATAGGCATCTATCTTTAAATTGCCCCCGGCATTCTAATTTGTCGAGAAATGATGTGCTGCTTTCTGATATGCCTAGGTTAGCGCAAGGGCGCAATCGCCGCTAGGCGCAATGCGCCCTTGCGGGATGGTGCAATTCAACAGTGCCACTGGTTCATTTGAACCAGTTTTGGCTCAGATGAGATCTGTCTGCCTACCAGCCCCGCCTTCCAGCCATTTTCATTCTTGGATCAAAACCTCGTCATTTCGGCATGGATGCCGAAATCCAGGCCAAGGACGGTAACTATAGCCACCTCTTGATGGCCGACATAAGCGCTTCATAATCCCCCAGGTTGCCATCCCTAGTCGCTGGATTTCGGCATCCATGCCGAAATGACGGAGGGTTAAGCTTACCTCGACTCAAAATGTGAACTCCTGCTCGCCTTTCAATTCAATACAAAGATTAATGGCATGTATTATGCTATCTAATTACCCAATTGCTTAAAAACGAGTGGAACAAACCTAATGACAAATCCATCCCCTGTCCCCGTAGCGCCGAAAACCGGCCTGGCCGGTCTAGCCCAAAACTGGCAGCACGATGCCATGTCTGGCTTTTTGGTCTTCCTGATTGCCCTACCGCTATGTTTGGGTATAGCCATGGCATCAAACTTTCCACCCCAAGCTGGCATTATCACCGCCATCATTGGGGGGCTATTGGTGTCGCGCATCAACGGATCCTTCGTCACCATCAACGGGCCCGCAGCCGGTCTGATCGTGGTGATTTTCGATTCCGTCCAAGCCTTGGGCAAAGGCGATGCAATGGCAGGGTACAAATACACTCTAGCCGCCATCGTCTGCGCCAGCGTGATCCAAACGCTGATGGGTTATTTCAAAGCAGGCAAACTCAGCGCCTTCTTTCCGTCTTCCGTGGTGCATGGCATGTTGGCCGCCATCGGCATCATCATCATGTCAAAGCAAATTCACACCCTATTGGGCGTGAAACCCGATGCAAAAACCCTGTTCCAGACTATAGGCCAGATTCCCAATAGTTTTATCGATTTGAACCCAGAGGTGGCCTTGATCGGCGGAACTGGCCTGGCTATTTTGGTCGTGTGGGCTTTTTTAAAAAACCGCTATCTGAAAATGATACCGGGGCCATTGGTTGTAGTGCTGGTGGGCCTGGTCTTGGGGCAGTATTACGACTTGGATCACCAACACATCTACATGTTCTTGCCCAATGACCCCATCCTGCCCCATCATGAATTTACTGTAGGCCCCAAATTCCTCGTAACCATCCCGGAAAACTTCATAGCAGGCTTTTCATTCCCTGATTTTTCACTAGTCGGTACGCTGGAATTCTGGGAGCAGGTGATTACCATTTGCTTGGTAGGCAGCCTGGAAAGTCTGTTAAGCGCCGCGGCTGTGGACAAGCTTGACACCTACAAGCGCTACTCGGACCTGAATCGCGACTTGACGGCGGTCGGCATCGGCAACACCATCTGCGGCTTGGTCGGCGGCTTGCCGATGATCGCGGAAATCGTCCGTAGCTCCGCCAACGTCAATAACGGCGGGCGGACGGCTTGGTCAAACTTCTTCCACGGGGCCTTCCTGCTCATATTCGTGGCTTTGTTTCCTAAGTTGATACACGAAATTCCCTTAGCGTCCCTAGCCGCGCTACTGGTGTTCACCGGGTTCAAACTGGCCTCTCCACAGGAATTCAAGAAAGTCCTCGCCGTCGGTTACGAACAACTGGTGGTGTTCGTAATCACCATCATCGGTGTGTTGGCAACCGACTTGTTGATCGGTGTGGCGGTAGGCATGGTCGCCGAATTTGTTGTCCATCTGCTGCGCAGCGTCAACTGGCATGAAGTGCTCAAGCTTTACTTTGAAGTCCAAGAAACCGAACCGGGTATATACCATATCCGCATTGATGGCGCGGCCTTTTTCGCGAACTTCCTCTCCCTGAAAAGTGAGTTGCCGTCCATACCCGAGGGGAAAAAGTTGATTTTCGACCTTTCCGAGGCGGAAACCGTCGATCATACCGTAATGGAGTTCATCCACGATTTCTGCGAGGACTACGAGCGCCGTGGCGGGCATTACGAAATCCTTGGTCTAGACCAGCACATTGCCACCTCCGACCATCCCCTAGCCGCCCGCAAGCGTGGTGTCGCAGTAAGAGCGATGTGAGTTGATAATCTGTTCTGCCTGATGAAATTGATTGAGCCGATCATGCTTCTTTCCAGCCTATGAACGCCGCTCCTGACCCCGTTGTCGGCCTAGTCGAATCATCGACTAGGTCAGAATCCCTGTTGAGGTATAATCAGGGCATGACGTTTTCAAACAGCAATGCGAAAAACCTTCTTGATCGCCCGGCCCGCCTCCGCGCATTGGCCCTGCTGGCCCTGCTGTCTTCCGTGCTGGCGATTCTAGTCGGCATGATCTGGAGTAACCATGTGCGTCTGGATGAGGTGCAAGTCTACGTTGGCTACTCCCACCGCATCCAAGATGCCGGTTTGAGTTTGCAGCAAGCCTTGGTGGACGTATTGTCCGGGCGTGTGCTGGGGTCGGCGCAATTGGAAAGCATATCCTCCAAAATCCATACACTTTCCAGCCAGGACGCGCACCTTTCCCCGTACACCCCGGATATGCTCCGCCAAGTCAACGCATCCTTGGCCAAAGTGGATGAAAAGTCCCTGGACAACGGCAGGGCCGAATTGTTCGAGGCCCTGCGGGAGATGCACGAAATTCTTGACACTGAAACCGAACTGCGCGAAAGGCTGATGGTGAAAGTCAGCCGTGAAGCTTTGGTGGAATTGGGCCTGGCAACTTTCATTTTACCTGTGATTCTGCTGCTGACTTGGCTGTTTCTGCGCCGACGCATACTCAACCCCCTGCATGACTTACGGGAACTGCTGCTCAATCTGGCTAAGGAAGACTTTGCACCCATTGGCACTGACCACCTAGACCCCCTGCTGCTACCCGTGTTCAACAGCTACAATTTCATGGTCATCCACCTGCGGGAATTGGAGGAGGCCAAACGCATGTATGCGCAATCCTTGGAAGCGGAAGTCCGCTCGGCCACGCGCGCCTTGCTGGAACAGCAACGTAGTTTGGCCAGGGCGGAAAAATTGGCGGTCGTGGGCGAATTGGCGGCCAGCCTGGCCCACGAACTGCGCAACCCTCTGGCCGGCATCCAAATGAGCTGCGCCAACTTGCGCAATGAAATCGAAGAAGTCGACCAAGGCGAACGGCTCGACCTGATTGGCGCGGAACTCAAGCGCATGGCGCGTTTGCTCAATGACTTGCTTGATCAAGGCAAACAAACGCCTTTTACCCTTACCCATTTCAACCTCGCCACGCTAGTCAAAGAATTGCTTGCCCTTACCCGTTATCAAGTCTCCCCCCAAATTGAACTGGCTTACGACATACCTACCAGCTTGGAATGCTATCTGCCCGACGGGGGCTTGCGCCAAGCCCTGCTCAATCTGATTCTCAACGCCGCTCAAGCTATGGAAGAAAAGTCCGGGGTCGTGCAGATCACTGCCCGGCGCGAAACGGGATATCTCCGCATTGAAGTCGAAGACGATGGCCCCGGCTTTAGCGCGGAGATGCTCAGCCAAGGCATCCGTGCTTTTAGCACTAGCAGAATTCGTGGCACCGGCTTGGGGCTGGCAATGGTGCAGCGCTTTGCCCGCGATCTCGGCGGGCGTATCGAATTGTCCAATGTTTACCCGCACGGCGCTTGCGTCCGTCTGCGCCTACCCCACAAGGGAAGCTAATGTCCCAAGGATGCCTGCTGGTTATCGAAGACGAACCCCTGCTGGGTGCCGAAATATCCCGCCATTACCGTAAAAGCGGCTGGGAAGTCGAATGGGTCACCAGCAATGAACAGGCGCGAAAAATTCTGCTTAGGGAAAGTTTCGATCCGTTGGTCGTGTTAACCGACATGAACCTGCCCGACGGCAATGCGCTCGATTTGATGGAAGAGACGCGCCCTAAGCAAACCTACGCGGAATGGATATTCCTCACTGGCTATGGCAGCGTTCCCGATTCGGTGCGGGCTTTGCGTCTGGGTGCTTATGATTTTCTGGAGAAACCCTGCGACTTGGAGAGGCTGGACATGGTCGTCGCCAGTGCGGGTCGTAGCGCCAGTGCGCAGCGCCGCCTCATCGAACACGCCCAACAGCGGCACAAGCGCTATTCACCGCAGGCGTTTGTCGGACACAGCAAGGCCGCGCAAAATGTCCGCGACTTGTTGGAACGTTTGACGCAGGTTCCGTTCAGCGCTTTGGTGATTGGCGGCGAGACGGGCACAGGCAAAGGTTTGGTGACGCGAATTCTGCACTATGCCGGGCCACGCTCGCAAAACCCGCTCATCGAACTCAACTGCGCGGCCCTGCCGCGTGAGCTGCTGGAGTCGGAATTGTTCGGCCATGAGGCCGGCGCGTTCACTGGCGCCACCGGACGCCATCGCGGACTGATCGAACAGGCCGACAGTGGAACCTTGTTTTTGGACGAAATAGGCGAGATGCATCTGGACTTGCAGGCCAAGATACTAAAAGCCATCGAAGACCGGAAGATTCGCAGGCTAGGAGGCGAGCGCGAAATCGCCGTGGATGTGCAAATCGTCGCCGCTAGTAACCGCGATCTGGAGAAAATGTCACGGGACGGAGAATTTCGCAGCGACCTGTACCACCGACTCAGCGTATTTCGACTGACGTTACCGCCTTTGCGGGATGTCAAAGAAGACATCAATCAACTGCTTCCTCTGTTGGTGGCCGAATTCAACGCCAAATCGGGCCGCCAAGTCCGCCACATTAGCGAAGAGGTTTGGAGCCAGATGCACAACCATGATTGGCCGGGCAATGTACGGGAATTGCGCAATGTGGTGGAGCGTTGCGTACTTTTCTCGGACGGGACGAATTTTCCCGTGCAATGGCTGCAACTGCCGGGCCAGGCGGCTACTGCCACGGTGCCATCTTCCTATGGCGAGCAAGATGGGATTTTCATTCCGCTGGACGGTAGCATGAACCTAGACGACATGGACCGCCATATCATTGTGACCACACTGGAGCGTACCGGCCAGAACACCTTGGCAGCCGCCCGCGCATTGGGTACGTCCCGCGAAACCCTGCGCTACCGCATCAGGAAATATGGCATCAAATCGCCGGAAAGGTGATCCCAGCTTCGACCGTTGAACATGAAATATCAATATAAATAAAACATGCGTTTTTCGTAGGGGCGAATCAATTCGCCCCCCACCACTGGCTGATTTAAGGTGATTCGTTAACACTTAGTATAGAAGTAACCCAGCGGACGCTCGAAGGTGTAAACATAGGGAACCCCCACCAAAACCGCGCCTACCCGTTCAAACGCATCGTGCGGTTCGGGAATGTTTGCCAATGCGGTTAACGGCGCCAAGCCGACAAACAGCACCCCCCCGGCCAACATCCCAACCATGCTCACCGGGCGCACAAAAACGACATCCGTCAGCATATTCAACACTTCGTGGCTAGCTTTGCAATCTTCTACGGAATCGGCTTTTGTCTGCATGGAAGTCAATGCCAGCAAGGCCAGCGGCAAAACCAACTTGGCAAGTTTCAACGTGATATCTCCTGTTTGGTTGCATTTGAGGTATCCATTATAATGCGTGGCGTGGCGGCTTGGGTAAGGTTCATAAATTGTTTGAGGATAAACTGGATACGGTATTGGAAGAATTGAACGAAAGGTTGGCGGCGTGAAAGATAAGGATGCATTACTGAGTGGCTCTGGTTCCCACGCTCCGGCGTGGGAACCCGTATTGGCCGCTCCTGCGGCCATGCGGCGCGGGAGCACCGCTGGATGCATTCCCACGCCGGAGCGTGGGAACGATCAAAACGGGCTTTCGAGGGGCGTTTGGTGCCGCAAGACACGAACAACGAACCGGCAACGCATCCGCGCCGGGCGGGATAAACGAACCAACGAAGCTAAGAAAAACCATTCAACGGTTCTGGCCTGATGTGTATCCCTCCCAAAACTCAGATTGCGGCCTTTGATGTGGCGTCATGGGAGGTGGATGCGGAATTCGGGGTCTTCCCACAAGGAGCGAGAGCCAAAGACGCTGTTTTTGCGCCCGACTCTCCACCTGAACCGGTAATAATTCCCGGTCGCCGCTATCTGTTCAAACGTTCGAGGCAAAATTATCCCGATCAATTCTGGGCCGAGGTCGTCGCTTATAGAATTGGCTGTTTGTTAGGCGTGGAGGTTCCGCCCGCTTTTGCCGCATGGAATTCAAACACTAAGATTTGCGCCTCTCTCATTGAGTGGTTTTATGTCGATGGACAAGAGACTTTCATGTGGGGTGGTGAATTTTTACAGCAAATGCGACCAGAATTTGACAGAAAAAGGGGAAGTTTGCACAACTTAAAAGACATTTCAGCGTTGATGCGGCTTTGGACTCGTTTGAAAATCCTTCATACTGATTGGCGGCAATGGTGGGTGGATGCGCTGTTGTTTGATGCTTTGATAGGCAACACCGACAGGCATCAAGACAACTGGGGCTTCGTATTCCGACCTGATAGCATCAGGCTGTCTCCCTTATTCGATAATGGAACGAGCCTAGGGCATGAACGACTGACCGAAAAGGTGGCGCAATGGTCGAATGCCGATATGGATCGCTACATCAAGAGGGGATGCCACCATCTAAAATGGTCAATGGACGAACCAACCTTGACAAAAAGGCATCTGAATTTACTGCGAAAGGCCTTGTCTGAATGGCCCCAAACCCGTCAAACTGCGAAGCAGCGCATGGACTTTTCAGAAATGGAACTTGCCAAAGCGTTTGATGATCTCACAGAACTTGATGTCCCAGTTTGCTTTTCTGTTGAGCGACGTTCTTTTATGCTTCGCTTGCTGCGGCGTAGGCACGAACTTTTGAAAGAACTTTTGAATGAATACCCTGCAACACATTATTGAACCCAAGCGACTCTGGCTGACTTGGCAACCTCTTGACGAATATGCGTCGGCCCGCACTCGGCGTGTTGTCGGGGAACTGTGCCATGAAGAAAGTGGCGAGATAGTGTTTCATTATCTGAAGGATTCGCCGGATTTCCAAATGGCAAAGTCGGCAGGATTCAAGGGCTACCCGGCTTTTCCGCTGCACGGACAGGAAATTCGCCAAGGCGTGGTTGAAGCGCTGATGCGCCGGTTGCCACCCCGCAAGCGCGAGGACTTTGCCAAGTATTTAGCCCAACACGGACTCCCTGCGCCTTTTCAGCATTCTGATTTTGCGCTGTTGGGGTATACCGGTGCGCGATTGCCTAGCGATGGTTTCGCTTTAGTGCCTGAATTCCCTCCTGATGAACTACCCTGTGATTATTTAACCGAAGTCGCGGGTTTGCGTCATGTGTTCAATGGCGATATAGCTTTTATTAACGTCGGTGATCCGGTGTTTTTTGTAGCCGACAAGGACAATGCCATTGATGCCGATGCGTTGACGGTTGCTTGTAAGGGCCATATGATTGGTTATGTCAACCGCGCACTAAAGAATAATGTCCGGTATTGGTTGGAACACCATCGAGTCACCGCTTCCATTTATCGTTTGAACGGCAAGCCCGAACGCCCTTTGGTCTATGTAAAAATCTGCGTCAGCTGAGTTTACTTAATCTTCATTCGCAACCGACCACTAAAGATAGTATAGTTTCCTCCCGCATGGCCCGCACTCCAGAAAGCACTCGGAGGCGGACTAATTCCAATTCTACTTCATAGGATTTTCATCATGAGCAGCATCGTCATCGAACACAACCCCAGCGCAGAAAAGTTGCAAGAACTAGGGGTTGCCTCTTGGCCAACCTGGGAAAAAGAAGTCTCTAAGTTTCCGATTGATTTTGAAGGAACGGAAACAGCCTACGTCCTTGAGGGCGAAATTATCGTCACAGCGAAAGGCGAGGAGCCAGTCCGTATCCTTCCGGGTGATTTGGTGGTTTTCCCGGATAGACTGTCAACTGAGTGGGAAGTGGTGAAACCGCTACGCAAGCACTACAGTTACGATTAAAACAAAGTAGGGGCGGGTTGCAAACCCGCCCTCACCGCAACATGCCGAGAGAACTATCCATGGGATTATTTGCTAACATCAACACCCTCATCATCGACATGGACGGTGTTTTATGGCACGGCGACCAGCCCCTGCCGGGTTTGCTTGAGTTCTTTCAAACCCTGCGTGAACGGCAGATTCGTTTCATCTTAGCCACCAATAACGCCAGCCAGACGGCGGAGCAATATGTCAACAAACTTGCCCGGATGGGGGTGGCGGTGGACAGTGGCGAAATCTTGACCTCCGCTATGGCAACCGCTTTGTATCTGGCCCAGCGTACCGACGCTGCCTCGACCCGGGTTTTTGTGATTGGCGAGAAAGGTGCCACGGAACCGCTCCTCCAACAAGGTTTTACCCTGACCGGACTCTATGAGGTGGACAGCCCTGCCGGGAATGGGGCAAAAGTGGGAGCAGATTATGTAGTCTGCGGCATGGACAGGGAACTGACTTGGCACAAGCTGGCGACGGCGGCATTGAATATCAACGCCGGGGCAAAATTCATCGGCACCAATCCCGACACCTCGCTGCCTACCGAACTCGGCTTTACCCACGGCAACGGTGCCATCCTCGCCGCATTGCAGGCCGCCACCGGCATCGCCCCAACCATTATCGGCAAACCGGAGCCGCTGATGTACCAGCAAGCCCTTGCCTTGTTGGGGGTGGCACCTAGCGAGACGATGGCCATAGGCGACCGGCTGGAAACCGACATCCTAGGCGCAGTGCGCGCCGGCATTAGCAGTCTGATGGTGTTGACTGGCGTGTCCAGCGAGGGGGATTTGGAAACCTCCGATTATCAGCCCGACTGGGTCTTGCCAGATATCCGCGCAATCACGGAAGCTCTGCGGGCTTGAAATATATTGCTGCAAACACGAGAACGCCCGACATGACCACGGCACCGCTTACCCATTTCACCACTTCGGATCAAATCCCTGTCCGCTTGCGCGAGATACCTTACAACTACACCTCTTTTTCTGATCGCGAAATTGTCATCCGCCTGCTAGGCGCGGATAACTGGGCCATCCTCGACTCTCTGCGCAGCGGGAGGGTGACGGGCCGGTCCGCCCGCATGTTATACGAGGTTCTTGGCGACATCTGGGTGGTGCGGCGCAACCCATACTTGGAAGATGATCTACTAAACAACAGCCGACGACGCCGGGCGCTGCTGGAAGCCCTGCGCCACCGCCTCGCCCAAGTGGATGCGCGGCGCAAGGAGGTGGAACATGATGATCCTGGGCGGGCCGGCAAAGTAGCCCTGCTGATCCAGTCCGCCCAGCAGGCAGTGGATGCCTTTGAGTCTCATTTTGAGCGCACCCGGCAACTGCGCCAACGGGCGCAGGCTTTGCTGTCGCGCCACACGCGCAAAGACAATATCAACTTTGACGGTTTTGCCCGTGTCGCCCATGTGACTGATGCCACCGACTGGCGGGTGGAATATCCCTTCGTGGTTCTCTATCCCGACACGGAAGAGGAAGTCGGCCATTTGGTCCGCGACTGCATCAAACTCGGACTGACCATCATTCCGCGTGGCGGCGGCACTGGCTACACCGGTGGAGCCGTGCCGCTCACTCCGCTTTCTGCCGTCATTAACACGGAAAAACTGCTGGACATGGGAGCCATTAACTGGCAAACCCCCATACCGGGTGTCGATGAAACCTGTGCAACCCTGTTCACGGGCGCAGGCGTGGTGACCCGCCGTGCAATGGAGGAGGCAGAGGCCGCCGGCTTGGTGTTTGCCTGCGACCCCACTTCGGCGGACGCATCCTGCATCGGGGGCAATGTGGCGATGAACGCCGGCGGCAAAAAAGCCGTGTTATGGGGCACGGCCTTGGACAACCTAGCCTCTTGGCGCATGGTCACCCCCGATGGCAATTGGCTGGAAGTGGAGCGTCTCAAGCACAATTTGGGCAAAATCCATGAACAGGAGGACGTGGTGTTCCGCCTCAACCGCTACGATGCCAGCGGCAAGGTGAAACAAGGCGAGGAAATCCTAACGCTAAGCGGCGAAAGCTTCCGCAAAACCGGGCTAGGCAAGGATGTGACCGACAAGTTCCTAGGTGGCCTGCCCGGCATCCAAAAGGAAGGCTGCGACGGCATCATCACCTCGGCCCGCTGGATTTTGCACCAAATGCCCCCGCACACCCGGACCTTTTGCTTGGAGTTTTTCAGCCAAGTCCGCGAAGCCGTGCCGGCCATCGTCGAAATCCGCGACTATTTGGAAAACCTGCCGAAAACCGGGGAGCAGCGGGTCATGCTGGCGGGTATGGAACACTTGGACGAACGCTATGTGAAGGCCGTAGGTTACGCGACCAAGGCCAAACGCCGTGGAAGGCCAAAAATGGTTTTGTTCGGCGATGTGGTCGGTGACGACGACAACGCCGTCGCCCGTGCCGTCGCCGAGGTGGTGCGCTTGTGCAACGAGCGCGGGGCGGAAGGCTTCATCGCCGTCAGCCCGGAGACGCGCAAGCGCTTTTGGCTGGACCGCGCCCGCACGGCGGCGATTGCCCGCCACACCAACGCCTTCAAGATCAACGAAGACGTGGTCATCCCCCTGCCCCGCATGGGCGATTATTGTGACGGCATAGAGCGCATCAATATCGAATTGTCGCTGCGCAACAAATTGCGCTTGTGCAAGGCTCTGGCCGAATTCGTCAGTGGCGACCTACCGATACGCGACTATGACGAAAACTCGGACAAGGCCGATTTGATCGGCGAACGCCGCAGCCGCGCCTTGGAGGTGATTGCCCAAGTCCGCGACCGCTGGCAATGGCTGTTGGAACAAATGGACTTGGCCCTAGGCCTGGCCGAGCAGGAATTTTCCGCCTTGGGCATAGAGGCAGGCGAGCTGACCAACCGGGCCAGCCAGACTACGCTATTTCACCGGCTGCAAGACCACTCGGTGCTGGTCTCATGGAAAAAGGAGCTTAAACAACCCCTGCAAGCCATTTTCGAGGGCGACAACTTCCGCCCGGTCATCGAGCGCATAGACGGCATTCATAAAGAAATCCTGCGCGGACGGGTCTTCGTGGCGCTGCACATGCATGCAGGCGATGGCAATGTGCATACCAACCTGCCGGTCAATTCCGACCACTACGAAATGCTGCAAGAAGCCAATGCCGCCGTGGCCCGTATCATGGACTTGGCCCGCACGCTAGGCGGCGTCATCTCCGGCGAACACGGCATAGGCATCACCAAGTACGAATTCCTGACGCCTGAAGAAGTGGCCCCGTTCCACGCTTACAAACAGCAAATCGACCCCGAGGGCCGGTTCAACCAAGGCAAGCTGATGCCGGGTTCGGACCTGACCGCTGCCTACACCCCCTCCTTCAGCCTGATGGGCTTCGAATCGCTGATCATGCAGCAAAGCGACATCGGTGCGATTGCCGACTCAATCAAAGACTGCCTGCGCTGCGGCAAATGTAAGCCGGTCTGCTCCACCCATGTGCCTAGGGCCAACCTCCCTTATTCCCCGCGCAACAAAATTCTTGCCACTTCGCTGCTGGTCGAGGCGTTTTTGTACGAGGAACAAACCCGGCGCGGCGTGTCCCTGACCCACTGGAAAGAATTCGAGGATGTCGGCGACCATTGCACAGTGTGCCACCGCTGTTACAACCCCTGCCCGGTGGACATCGACTTCGGCGACGTGTCGATGAACATGCGCAACCTGCTGCGCAAAATGGGCAAACAAAGCTTCAACCCCGGCAAGGCCGCCGCGATGGCCTTCCTCAACATCAGCGACCCTAGGACCGTCAAAGCCATGCGCAAGGTGATGATAGACTGGGGCTACAAGGGCCAGCGCCTAGGGGCCAGCTTGCTGCGGCATTTTGGCCGGGCGCAGACCGCCAAGCCTCCGGCCTCGCTAGGCAAGCCGCCCATACGCGAGCAAATCATTCATTTCGTCAACAAAAAAATGCCTGGCAAGCTGCCCAGCCGAACCGCCCGCGCACTGCTAGACATTGAGGACAACCGCATCGTGCCGGTGATCCGTGACCGGCAGAAAACCCAGGTGGACTCCGAGGCGGTGTTTTATTTCCCCGGCTGCGGCTCCGAGCGCCTGTTCTCGCAAGTGGGGCTGGCGACCCAAGCCATGCTCTATGAAATTGGCGTGCAAACCGTGCTGCCCCCCGGTTATCTTTGCTGCGGCTTTCCGCAACGCGCCTCCGGTCTGTTCGACAAGGCGGAGAAAATCACTACCGACAACAGGGTGTTGTTCCACCGGGTTGCCAACACCCTCAACTATCTCGACATCAAAACCGTGGTGGTAAGTTGCGGCACTTGCATGGACCAGTTGCTTGATTACGAGTTCGGCAAGATATTCCCCGGCTGCCGTTTGATCGACATCCACGAATACCTGCTGGAAAAAGGCGTCAAGCTGGAAGGCATCACCGGCACCCGCTATCTCTACCATGACCCCTGCCACAGCCCGATGAAGCTGCAAGACCCGTTGAAAACCGTCAACGCGCTGCTCAGCACCGCCGACGGCCAGCGGGTGGACAAAACCGAACGCTGCTGCGGCGAGTCCGGCACCTTGGCGATAGGCCGGCCCGACATTTCCACCCAAGTGCGCTTCCGCAAACAGGAAGAATTGCAAAAGAACGCCGTCAAGCTCCGCGCCGACGGTTACGACGGTCCGGTCAAAGTGCTGACCTCCTGCCCATCCTGCCTGCAAGGCTTGCAGCGCTACCAAGAAGACGTGGACCAATTGGGCGCGGATTACATCGTCGTTGAAATCGCCAAGCAGTTGCTAGGCGAGAACTGGCTGCGCGAATATGTGGACAAAGCCAATAACGGCGGCATAGAGCGGGTGTTGGTATAGGAAAATATTGCGATCTAAGGCACCCATAACCCCCACTGCCATTAAGTTCGGGGCGGGATTACAAATCGACCCGCATCCAACCATTGCACACCTTGCTGGGCGCAAATCGGCATCTTAACCACCCGGTCGGTGCGGACAACACCTCACACACCCAGTACGGGGCCAACGTAAAATAGGCTTCCTCGGGAAAGCTGGCCATCCGTTCCCGGCACCAACCGAAAAATCAGCTTTTTCCCGATATACAGCAAGAATTGCTTTGTGAAAAAATCCGTTCCGGTAGCCCGAGAAGGCCGCAGTCGAAAAGACTGCTCCTACGCGGGCCATCCGCACAGACAGAACACTACAACAACACTGAGCAGTGAGAGGTATGACCATGTCCAAGCTATACAGGAACAAGCACCGCCAAGCGGCTTGCATAGAAACCTGGAGATTGTTTCCGTTCAGTCAACCGGGAAATGCTATCGCAGTTTTCCTACTGGCGCAGATCACAATGCCCCTGGCACACACTGCGCAGGCCGAACCTGCGGCACGCATAGTGGAAAACCCGCCCCTGCTCGGACAGCGTAAGGATGCAAAACTGCTGGCTTTGCCACAGACAGGGCCGAAACTTGGCGTAGAAAAATACCTGGACCTGAATATCATTTATACCGAGGGTAAGCTTTACAATCCGGCGACACAAGGAGAGGACAAAGTGCGGCTGCGCAGCTATGTGGGCACTGACGTTGACCCGAATAGACCCTATGTGGCACCTACCATCGAGGTCTCACCGGGAGATACGGTGCACATCAGCCTGAACAACAAGCTGCCGACCGACCCTAGCTGCACAAATTCGACAGGCGATGTGAACACGCCGCATTGCTTCAACGGCACGAATTTACACGCGCATGGATTATGGGTCAGCCCGGCGGGCAATAGCGACAATGTGCTGCTGTCAATCAATCCGGGTGTCAGTTTCCAGTACGAATACAACATCCCTGCCGACCATCCGGCGGGCACCTTCTGGTACCACCCCCACCGGCATGGATCGACCGCGCTGCAAGTGGCAAGTGGCATGGTCGGCGCGCTGATCGTGCGTGGCGACCGCTTGCCTAGCGACAAGGCCAATGGCGACATCGACACCTTGCTGAAACGCCCCGACGGCACCCCCCTGACCGAGCGTGTCTTGGTATTGCAGCAAATCCAGTATTATTGCCCGAAATCCGCCAACTTATGGGTTTGCGACCCTAGCGATACCGGTGTCATTGAGTCTTATCAAAATTTCGGCCCCGGCACTTGGCCGCAGTCTGGGCGCTACAGCAGCATCAACGGTCAGATTCTGCCGACTTTCGCAGCCAAGGCGGGCGAGATCGAGCGCTGGCGGATGATCCATGCGGGTGTGCGGGACACCATCAGCCTAGAGTTCCGCAAGCTGAAAACTGGCGCTCCTAGCATTAACGCATTGAAAGCCGCCGATGCCGACCGTTACATCAGCGACAACTGCGTAGGCGATGCGATTCCTCACCATGTCATCGCCGACGACGGACTGACTAGGGCTACGGCATGGCAAACCAGCCTGACGACCTTGCAACCCGGCTACCGCAGCGATGCCCTTATGGTCTTCCCTAGTGCGGGGGGATACTGCGTAATCGACGCATCCGCCCCGGCTTCGGGTAGCGTCAGCCAAAAAGCGGAAAGCCGCCAACTGCTAGGCATCGTCGTGGCCGAGCCAGGCACGACAGTGCCCGATATCCACAACTATCTGACGGAACAGCTCGTCGCCAACGCCGGGCGCACGATGCCAGTTCCGGTCCGGGACCAGGTGGTGGCCGATCTGAAAGACGGGCTAAAACTGACCCACTTCACGCCGCATCCCGACATACTGGATAACGAGGTCACTGGCACGCAGCAACTAGCTTTCTTCATTGACACATCGACTAGCAATGCCAAATTTGAAGTCAGCAACGGCATAGGCGCACAGTTCAATCCCCAGCCTTATGAGTCCACGCGGATAGACCGCAACCTGACCTTAGGCGGTGTCGATGAATGGACCTTGCAGTCGCAATTCGCCAGCCACCCGTTCCACATCCATGTGAACCCCTTCCAGATCGTCAAAATCCTCGATCCTAACGGGAACGATGTCAGCGCTCCAGGCGCTGTCGATAACCAAAACGGAACCGTAGACCCGCAATATCCTGGCTTGAAAGGCGTGTGGAAAGACACACTGTGGGTCAAGAGCCTCATCCCGCCTTCCACCGTAACGAACGGATTGTACACCCTCTTCGTGCGCACCCGGTATCAGCGTTATATAGGCGAATATGTGCTGCACTGCCATATCCTTGACCATGAAGACCAAGGCATGATGCAGAATGTTAACATCAGCATCCCCAACGGCGAAGGAGGAACCACTACCGGCCACCATTAGGCGATTTTTGCATTTTGGAGTACAGCGTCGTCGCCGTATTCCGGCCCTGCGGCGACAAGTCGCCACACTCCACATAGGGTTCGGCCGCAGGGATTTGACCGGCACGGTTTTTCCCCGATAGTGTCCCTTTTCCCCATCAGCATAATGGATGCCGGAATCCAATGAAATTGCAGCGATTTGACGAGAGCGTGATGCACTACCCATTGCGCGAGGCAGCGCAGGCTGTGCGAACCCACCAGCCAGAGGTAGCCGTCCGCGTAGGCCAGCCCATCAACGTCAGCCTCCTCCACTGCTTTGCTATCGGCAAGCGGCGCGGGCAGGCAAAAGTAGTCGGCTAGGGAAAATTGCCGGTGTTTCCCGCCTGCATCGCCTGCCGGATTCAGCGTCAGCAGCTCCAAGCTGATGGTTTCGTCGTAAGTCACCCACAACGTGCCGCCGATCCGCACGGCAGCGGAAAGTCCGCTGCTGATTTTTTGCCTTTGTCTAACTGGTTCAGTTTAGGTTCAATTCAAGCAGGATGGTGCTGTTCGGGTTCATGGTGGGCAAAACTGGAACTTGTTACACATTAGACTCTATCAGAAACCGCCCTTTGGTTTAGCAGTAGCGCGGATGATAGCTAGGTTTATGATAATGTCTATTGTATTGCGACTAGGATAGATGAGGTCCAATATATCCAACATGAATCGTTTTGTTTGTTGAATCCGCAAAAAAATGCAATCGAAAACCATGCGACAGTTTGATGTGGTTTTCAAAATAAGCTGCATAGCCACTGGACAAATAAAAAGTTCGTTCGTTTCGGCGTTTGGGGTTGTTAGCGCAGGAGTTCGATTCCCCGCTAACTTCCTGAGTCAAGCCAAGTGATTGTAAAGCATAATGCGAGTAATCCTGATAAACGCCCGCCCGCCATTGTTCTACAAACGTATTCAGGCAATCCAATGCATTATGCGCTTGGTGCAGAATGGAAATCTGATGACTCCAAGAATAAAGCTGGCTTTGAACTTCGCCGCAAAATTCTAGCTGTCTAAATAATTCTTCTCGTTTGTCCCATATCGCCTTGCCTGAGCGAATCGGGGCATTCCGTAATAAAACTAATTCAGCTTCAATCGACGAGAGAACTGCCAAACTGTGTAGATTAACGATATTGTCAGTACGTTTATGCTCGCCAGCCACATCCATGATATGGATATTCACTTGTACAGATGAGTTATTCCAAGGTTGCCGAGTTGGGAAACTTGTAATTGCCAAGTCATACCATGCCGCTGCCCTGAGTACGGAATACGGTTGCCCCGTTGATGCTTCAAAGACATCAAATAACGCCAGATCAGAATTTACATCCTCACCGGCAAACAAGGGTTGTCGCGTGGCTATGCGGCGAAAGGCGCTGACTTGTTCCCTCAATTCACTTTTGACTGCCGACTCATTATGCCAGTCTTGCCAGAAATATCCGGGAGAAAGCTCTAAACGAAACCAATTTGTGTCTTGGCCTTCATCTAGCAAGAGCGTTTTCAAACCCAAGCGGCTTGCTCTAAGGCAGACCTTCAAAAACTCAGGCATGGCCTCAACGGCTAGGCTTGGTGATTGAAAAGGAAGGCTATGATGGTTGAAAATCAGACAGTTATTCATAGCAATTGTTCCAAGCAATCGTCCCATTCGTCAAAAAATCCCTTAGGCCAATAGTCAATGCGGCCTTGTCCATCAATTTTAGGGTTATTGACCAGAGAAGCATGGGATGCATCTTGTTGATGACGTTCCAAATAAAATAACCGAACCTGTTCAGCAGGAATTAAGCCCTTTTTCACAGCCACACGTATTCCATTCAAAAAATGGTCAGAGTGGGTCTCCAACATCAATTGGACGCCATGGGCAGCGACTAGAGCGCACATACGCCCTAGTGCAGACTGACCGGCCGGGTGCAGATGAGATTCGGGATTTTCAATCAACACAAGATCACCCGGCTTGGCTCGTAACAAACTGGTCACCACAGGCAAGGCATAAGTCAAACCAAAGCCGACATTCTGTGGTTTAAAATCGGCAGTGAATTCTTTACCTTGCTCAAACGCATACGCCAAGGTTGCCGCGTTGAATTGCGCTTGGATGGCGGCACGCACTCTGACGCCTGGGGAGATTTCCGACATCCATCCATTTAGATTTTCCAAAAAAGTATTCGCAACTGCACGGACATGCCGCATGGCTGGGATTGCAATCGGCTTTGCACCGTACTCTGCGATAAATTGCACCGCATATTCGCCCTGGTTACCTAGCGAGTTAAGCTCTCGCAAAGCAAAATCAGAAAGCTCGTATTTGTTACGCGGGCCGATGCGATCAGCGGATAGATACTGGAAGTTACCATTAAAAAGACTTGCATCTTCTGGATAGGTCATAAAACTCCCTTTTTCCAATGGTTGCAAGTCAGAGCTTTGAGCATAGTTAAAGACAAAACTGACAGGTACATGGGATTGCCAAGTCAGCAGAAATTCAATCTGTTCTATTTCGGCTTGATTAGAAAGAATATCCTGTCCTATACCTAGGTTTATATACTCTCCTTTCAATAGCAGCCCTCGATCCTGCAAGACTCTGCGATCATGAGACTGGCGAAGCAATAGCAAAGTCTGAATAAGCGATGATTTGCCCATGCCGTTTAGGCCGGAAAATAAATTCAGTGAAGATAGTGGGAAACTAGCATCCAATAAGGTCTTGAAACGTTGAACGCGGATAAATTCAAGCATTGGTGATTTCCTGAATAATTTTTCCAACTCGATCATAGCGGATACGGACATGATCGCGCTTTTGGGTTGCAAATGAAACAGAATTTAGAAACTCGTTATCATTTTCTAATAACATATTTAGTTTGTTAACAACTTGTTCCTTACCATTTATTAATTTTTCGGCATCCATCTCTGATAGTTTTGCAAGGCATACAGTCCACACTTCAAATAAAGAAGTATTCTTACGCTTGCGGCGTTGTGGTTCAGTGGCATCCCGCTTTTCAAAGGCCATCTCACCAAATATTTGAAAACTTAAATTGGTAGATTTCTTAAAAACCCTGCTCAATCTTCTCTGGTCTGAATCAGAATAGGATTTAATGGCATCCATTGCTTCGTCCATAAATACAGCGATATTTTTCGGACTTTTGAGATAATCTTGGATATAAAAGGATATGAAGCGAAGTACTAATTCTTGGTCTACCATTCGCTTGGATTGGTCGCCCATGGTACGGACTAGGTTTTCATCTTCAGCCAGTTCTTGCAGAAACTTACGCTCTCTTGGTTTTGCTAGTGCATTGCGGATTTCTTGATTATTTAGAACTAGCCCACCTGTATTTATGCGACGAAAAACACTATATTTAACATTATCAGGCGTTCCAGGCTGAATTAGATACAATGTAATCGGGCATTCGTCAATACGTCTCTGATATTGACGAGAAAGAGCATTATATATTGAGCCATTCAAGGCTTTTAGATACTCTAAACCACATAATCGTAAAGGTTTTGAAGAGCCTTCTTTGCCATTTACGACAAATTTACGAATTGAAGACAATCTTTGCAGCCCATCTACTACTAGCCATTTGTTATCATCTGATGCATCGAAATAAAATGCCGGCAATGGAAAACGGATTAAAATGGATTCAATTAACCTAGACATTTGTGAGGGTGACCAAAGGTCGGCGTGGCGTTGAAAATCAGTATTCATGTCGATTTCGTCATTGCGCAGACGCTCAATCAAATTCCTCAGAGTATCCTGTTTCGGTACTATATTGATTTCAGTGGGATCGAAGGGTTCAACCATCTCAGGATCGCAGGGTTCTCCTTCCTCATCAATAGCAGTTTCATCCCAATCGTCAAGTTCGGGGTTTTCATTTTCACCCATATCTAAGCCCTTATCTTAAAATTCATCATGCGATAAATTTACCTGAATTTAACAAAAAAGCCCACCGTTACAGCGTTTTTAATATCGAATAGCGACTCCTAGTATTGGCACATAGGCCGTCCAGATTAGGAAGATGTTTCAGCAAAACCGAAAACGCCGTCGTTCCGGCATGAATCGCCGGAACCTAGGCTCCATGGACGGCGGGACTTTGGGCATCCCTGCAATCACGATTCCGGCGGTCCATGCCGGAATGACGGAATAGCTGAAGAACCTTTCTAATCAGGTACATTTATGAAAAGGGTATGTGAAGCATGGGGATATCTTTATGTACAGCATTTTCATCTTAAAATATACCTAAAACAGACATT
>CAIZPP010000301.1 GCA_903934875.1 uncultured Methylococcaceae bacterium | reverse complement strand
CGGTGGCCGAGTTGCCCAAGGTCAACGTGCCGCTGTTGATGGCACCGTCCAGCGCCGCGCTGTTGGCGTTTTGCACGGTCACACCGCCGCCCGCGCCGGTGCTGATCCCGGCCAGCGTGACGGTGGTGCCGTCCTTCACGGTAACCGCCGAGGCGGTGGTGTTGCTGGTGGCCAGTGCGCCGCCCAAGTTGATCGCGCCGGTGGTGATGCCGTCGCTGCCGTCAACGGTGAGGGTGCCGCTGCCGCCGTTGACGGTGCCGCCAGTGCTGCTCACGCCAGCGCTAGTTAGAGTTACACCGTTACCGCTGATATCATTAGCCCCTAGCAACAATGCGCCTGTGGTGGAGATTAATGCCGGGCCGCTGCTGCTGACCGTACTGGTGACGGACAACCCCCCGGCATTGGTGTTCTTCAGCGTGAACGAGCCACTGTTGGTGGTGAACTTGTCGAGATTGGCGATGACATTATTGTTTGTTAGGCTCACGTTGCCGCCGGCGCTGCCTGACAACGTGGTTGCACTCATAAAGCCCAAAGTTTGGTTGATGCCGCTTGCCGAATTTAGGGTCACAGTACCGGCACCGCTGTTGACGTTGCCGCTCAAGTTAATGGAATTGCCCGCGCCGTTTGTGGTGAGGCTTATATTACCGCCGTAGCTGGATAAAGAACCTGAGCTGCCAATCGTAATTGGAGCAGTTGAAGCAGGGGTCAGGCCAGATTGTAACGTGATGTTAAGTGCAAAGGTACCACCTACACTGCTGCTACCACTGATGCTACTGTTAACAAATATGCCGCCATCCGCGCTTAACGTAAGGGTTGGGGTTGCGCCATTGCCTGTGGAAGCAATATGTAATATCGGGGCGCTTACGGTGATGTCGCCGTTATCCCCGCCATTCGTGTTCGTAGTTTTGATGATGACATTCAGGTCATTATTATCCAAAGCTCCGTTAATTGATGTATTAGTCACTGTCGATGGGCTAGCCTTTGGCGTCCATGTCGTTCCAGTAATATCACCATTTTGGTCCTTGCCGCCCGCAGTCCCGTCAACAATGGTCACATCGTAGGGGTCAAGTAACCATTCTCCGACCTTCCCTTGCACGGCGCTGGCATCCACTTTGATGCCCGTCACATCCAACCAATGCCCGGAGGTTTCGACGGTTCCGCCATTGCCGCCGTTCGGCCCGCCTTTGGCGTTGAAGGTACCATAGGCGCGGCTGGCGCTGTCGCCCCAAGCGACGATGGTTCCGCCATTTCCATTGTTGGTGGCGGATGCATCCAGGGTTGCGCCTGCTTCGACACGGGTGTAAGTGGCGTTAGTGACATTCAGGTCCAATCCCAAGCCTAGCGGAATTTGCGCTCCATGCGGGCCACCACCGGCGTAGATTGCGCCGCCGCCAGCCGCACCCGTGGCGGTGGTCAGGCTGCCACTGTCCAGTTGCAGGTATTCGCCCGACAGCACGACTTGACCGCCAACGCCAGAACTGGAGTCGGCATGGATCGTCCCGCCTTGGTAGACGAGGGGGCCGGGTGCGCTGTTGTTGGTTGCCGTCCCCTCTCCCCCGGCCCCTCCCCCCGGGGGGAGGGAGGTGTTGGCAGGAGTTAGGGCCAGCGTGACATTGCCGCCCGCCGTGTACCCGGATGCATCGAGAGTACCGGTGTTGGCGATGCCGGTGGCGGCGGTCAAAGTGATGTCACCGCCGCTGCCCACGCTGGAACTGGCGTTGACAGTCCCGGCTTGGGTGATGCTCCCCTCATTGGCTTCCATGCTAATGTTGCCGCCAGACGTTTCGCTAACGGTATTGCGATTGCTTATTGTAATGGCGGATGAGCCAGCGTCTGCGCCTCCGGCTTCGATAGCCAAAGTGTTGCCAGCAGTATTAGCGTTCAGCGTGTCGGTGTTGCCAACACCAGGATCGACAGCCACCACATTGCCAGCGCTTAATTCGGCGGGACCTACTGAGGTGATATGAATTGTGCTGTTCGATGTGCCTGAGCCATCGTCTGCGCCTAGCGTGATTGTGCCGGCAGCCAGAAAACCGAAGGCTTGTGGAGTGGCATTAAGTGTTGATACATCCGTAGTCGCAGCACCAAAAGTGGAACCGTCGCCGAATGTTAACGTATTGGTGGTCCCAATATGCAAGGCACCGGGTACGTCTATCGTGGCATTTTTCCCGATGACCACGCCATTTGGGCTGAGGAGGTAAAACGCCGCACCCACACCGGATTGATTGCTGATGGTTGAGGTTAGTGTGCCATAGATTTCAGCTTGGTTTGTAGGGCTGTTGACCCTGGAAATGACATTGCTGGTACCCGCGCAAAAACCTGAAGAGCATGAAAATGTGGCGATGCTATTTCTGTCAATGACGAAATTTGAAAAACTAAAAAAGACACTATTGTTAGAAAAAACCCCATAGCTTTTGGCGTCAATCGTAGGGTTGGCACCTGAAAATGTTTGCTGTGGTTGCGTCTGGAGGCCAGCGCCGAGATTTGAATTAAACCCCTTTATTGTTCCATCCAGAGTTAGGTTGGTATTGGCGATCCCATTTGCGCTAGGCCCTACGACTACCGCCTCCACCCTCCCCGCACCAACCAAATTCATCGCCATCCATATTGCACAATAAAGCTTATTTTTGCGGAATTTGTTCATTGTGTTGTCTTTCCTTTAGCCTATTTCGTGTACACGATCTGAATTAAATAAAGTTGTTTGGGCACCCAGAAAGGGGCCACTGCCATTAAGTTAAGCCGTTCGTGGTGAGCCTGTCGGACCATGAACGGTTTAACTTCAAACAGGTTGGGATTTTCCGTTCACACTTCGACCCTTCGACAAGCTCAGGACTCAGGGCGAACGGAAAACCTTAACTTAATGGCAGTGAAGATAGGGGTGCCAGCGGTTTTAAGGGGAGGTAATCGAATCTAGCATTTTTGTGTTGCCTTGCAATTGTTATTGCATCCATGCATAACCATCACTCAAGATCAGTTTTTTCGATTCTATCAAACCGGTTTCCATTCCACAAGTACGGAAAAATGGGTAATATTACCCATCCATATTGGGCTTACAATCGGCTTTTTTGGCTCAGATTATGCATAGAAACCATTCCAGTTTCAGGCAACGGCATAAGGGTGCGATTCAAAGTGATGCGGGAGTGCAAGGCCTGCCTTGCGAAGGCATCTAAAGGCAAGGCAGGCCTTGCACTCCCAGTGTAAATTCAAAGATTGCCAGATTCGTCAGCATCACTTTTAATCGCACCCACGGCATAGCGATGATTTTTGGCTATGGGCAAGCCCCGGTCTTTGCGCAAATGTGGATAGCCGCTCCGGCGGCCTTGGTTTCTGGATTGCCCAACAGAACCTGCAAAAAACCAAGTGCTTCCCAAACCCTCAGTTCGAGCAAGCCGTCTTTGATGCGTGTTTTGTCTTTGGCATACTGTTGATAGAGGTTACTGCCTTCCGGCACGGTGAATGCCACTACCCATGACTTGCCGAAGGGAGGCCCGGCGATAATCGGGGGCTTGCCATTCGGTAAATTGACTGTTCCTGCGCCTAGTCGATTCTTCATGGCATATTGGCTAGGGAAGATCAGGGTGGCCTTGCCATTCGGCTCGAAGATGAACACATGCAAGAAACCTGCGGATGGCAAATCCAGCTTGAATTTGATCGAGTCATTTTCCCGGAATATGCCTTTTTGCGCCAGGGACAGGGGCAGACTTTTGAGCGGGGGTATGAACTGGTCCATCTGCTGTTCCAAGGCGGAGGCATAAGCGCCGGGGTTGCCATCGCCAATCTTAATTTGTGGTATCAGTTCGACCAGTTTCTGCTCGGCTGATTTTTGCGGTGGGGGTGGGGGTTGCACCGGCGTGGGTTGAAGGTCGTTTGCTGTGGGAGGACGGGGCTGCTGCTTGTCTGCTGCTGGCGGGACCATGCTGGCCTGGGGTTTTGGCCGGGTGTCCGCCATAGCGGCGGCCTGCTGTGCATGCGTGTCAGGATACAGAAATCTATAGCTGATGCCTGCTCCGACGGTGATGGCCACGGCCACGCCTACCCACAGCAAAACTGGCTTGCCCTTGGGTTTTATATCCTGCATGGCGGGTTCAAACGCTGCCTGTGCTTCTGCCCGCCCGGTGGACTGTGTGGTGGAAGGCATCCGCCTCGTGGGTCCGTACAAATCAGATGGCAAGCTAATGGTAGCGTCCTCCGCCTGGAGTCGCGGCAGGGTATTTCCCGAATCGCCACCGCCCAGTGCAAAGGCGAATTCCCTGACGGATTGCTGCCGGTCTTCTTTTTTCAGGATAAGCGCCTGCAGGATAGCCGCCTCCACTCCGGGCGGAACCTCAGGGACAATTTGGCTGGGTGGAATCAACTCCTTGCCAGACAATCTGGCAAAGGCGCCAGGCGGGTTTTGTCCGGTCAGCAGTGCGTAAAATGTCGCGCCCAGTGAGTAGATATCGGCACGCTCATCGGTGCCTGTCCCATCAATCTGCTCTGGCGAACTAAAGCTCGCGCTGAATGCGGTGGCCAATACACGGGTATGCTCGGATACTTCCTTGGCAATCCCGAAGTCGATGAGCATGATGCGGTCATCCTCGTTCAGCAGGATATTTTCCGGTTTCAGGTCGCGGTGGATGACTGGCGGATTTTGGCTGTGCAAATAGATCAACACGTCGCAGAGTTGCCGCATCCAGGGCAGCAGTTTGGCCAAGGGAATGCGCTGGCCCAAGAATGCCTTGCGTTCGCTGCCCAAGGTGTTGCTGCCTCCGAACTTTAAGATCAGGTATTGCATTCCGTTGGCGGTCATATGGTCGATGATATCGGGAATCGCAGGATGGTCCAGGCGGCCTAGCAGCGAGGTTTCCTTCTGGTCGTACAAAGTCTCGGGCACTTCCTTTAAGGCACGTCGCTTGCCTGCAACCCGCAAATCGTCCACCAGATAGGTCGCACCGAAGCCGCCTTTGCCTAGCACCTGTTTGACACGGTAGCGTTCCATGAAGATCTCGCCCACCGGTAACAGCCAGCCAAAAACTCCGCGGATGGTTTCGTTGGGTCCATAATCCAAGTGGGCCTGCTCCAGATTGCATTTGCCGCAGCGATAGTCGCGCTTGAGCAGTTGCTCCAAGGTGTTGGATGTCTCGCAAAACGGGCATACGCGGCTTTCCAACACCTTCCGCGGCCTGACGATGGTTTTGTCATCTGTTTCTGCATTCGTATTCGGTGTGTTTGTATTCATTACAGCGTTTTCAACATCAGAGAGTGCCTTGATAGTGGGTATGATAGCGCAGGATATTCGGGGAATAGATAAAAATACAGGTCGGGTTACGGAGCAAAAATACGCGCCTAACCCAACCTACATCATATAACTTTTTCGAAGCTATTTTTAGGCCTGGCAACTTTTGTTGCCCGACAATACGGCCTATGTGCCAGTACATCGCTAGGAGTCCCGATTCACATTCATGTGCAGCGGAAAAGATGTACCGCGCTTGATGCTGCAAGCCATTCCGCCGCGCTGAATAATTTAGGGGTTGTGCCGCAAGAGCTTGGCGACTAAGATGAAGGGATAGCCTCCATCATCAGTACAAGTTATTGCACTGGAACGCAGCCAACCCGTTCGCGGTATTTTATTGACAGCGGGTTTGCGTTGATAGGAATTGCCTTTTAAAAACAAAGCGGAGAAGACCCATGCATGTGACACTAGAACAATCAGAACAAGCGTTAGCGGCGGCAATCCAGAAGGCAACAGAACTGGGGACGCAAATGTGCATAGCAGTGGTGGACTCGGGCGCGGACTTGAAGCTATTCGTGAGAATGGACGATGCCTGGGTGGGTAGTGTCGACATCGCCATCAAAAAAGCCAAAACCGCCTGCTTCTTTGGTATGCGCACCGGCCAGATTGGGCAACTGTCCCAGCCGGGTGGGCCGCTGTATGGCATTGAGCATTCCAATGGCGGGTTGATTACCTTTCCCGGCGGCGTGCCCATTGTGACCGAGGAAGGCGTGTTGATCGGTGCCATCGGCGTCAGCGGCAGTTCGGTGGAGAACGACGAACGCGTTGCCAACGCCGGGGCGGAGGTGATAGGTGTATCCGATTTGCCCGACCATCCGTGGCGCACTTAGGTTATATCGAATAAAGAACATCCCATCCAAACGCCAAGCACCAGCTTGGCGAAGTGATTTAATGATATCCCCATGCTTAATACTCACCCTTTTTATGAATGTATGCCACCTAATGATTTGAACGCATATAATGCGCTTATGGGCTTCCCTCAACGCGGTAAGGCGCAACAGGTGTAAGCCGTAGTTCTTGCAAGGTCATTTTGTTGCCCGACAAACAATAGTTTATGTGCATCTACATCGCTAAAAGTCGCGCTTTGCATTGATATACAGCGTTTTTTCTTAACTGATGTTACGCACAGGCCCCTGTGCTGTTGTCTGCAAAGGATTGCCGATGTGCGAATTCGTTTTGGAGTGTCAAGGCTTGCCTTGACAGGCAAAGCGAGCTTTGCCACTCCAATGCGTAACATCAGTTCTTAACAAAGAAAAATAATAAAGG
>CAIZPP010000300.1 GCA_903934875.1 uncultured Methylococcaceae bacterium | reverse complement strand
CGGCAACCTCGAACCCGCCCGCGCCGCCTACCGCGAAAGCCTAGAACTAAGCCGCCAGTTGCGCGATGCCCTCGGCGACACCCCTCAGGCTCTGCGCGACCTCTCCGTCTCTCTCAATAAGGTCGGCGGCGTCGAGGCCGACCTCGGCAACCTCGAACCCGCCCGCGCCGCCTACCGCGAAAGCCTAGAACTAAGCCGCCAGTTGCGCGATGCTTGCCCTACAGTCCCGCAATTTCAGCGCGATTTGGCATGGATAGAAGCGCGTTGGGCTGCATGGGTTGCCCAACATGGCGAGAACTGAGGTGTGTTTCTACGAATGAGTACATCATTTTCAACATCACTCAATGCGCTAAGCCGCAACAGGCGTAAGCCATAGTTATGGTAAGGTCATTTTGTTGCTCGACAAACAACGGTCTATGTGCCACTGCATCTCTAGTAGCCCCGATTTGCATTTATGTACAGCGTTTTTTCTTAACAAAGAAAAATAATAAAGGGCACCCAATCAAACCATCCTGCGTGTCTGTGCTTTGCAAAATGATATAACCCAACAAGTAACTCTTCGATATTAGAAACGCTGTAGCTGTAACTGAACGGTAACATTGCAACCGTTGATAATTTTCGCTCTTCCTATCATGATAGTGGCCTGAATTGATGAGTTTTCAATAGACTTTATCGGAAACCCACTGATTGACCCTGACTTTGCTGCATTGGTGGAAGGTTTCCGATAAAGTCTAACAAGCCCAAAAACTTTAGGAAACCAAGCGAATATGATGAGAAAGCTTATTGCACCCTTGCTCACCCTGCTGCTTGTAGTCGGGGTGGGTGCCGGAATTTATGTCTCAGTCAATGAACAACTGGGCAAAGAGCGCATCGTCAGGGTGCGCGGATTGATAGGCTCAGAAAAGGAAGATTTCTTCCGCGACCCGCGTGTGGTTGCCGCCTTGGAAAAAAGAGGCTTGGCGGTGGACCTGGAAAAAGCCGGCTCCAGGCAGATAGCGACCCAGTTCAAGTTAGTTAACTACGATTTTGCCTTTCCGTCGGGGTCGCCCGCCGCCGAGAAAATCAAACGGGAGGCGAAAGTCAACAAAGCCTATGAAGTTTTCTTCACCCCTATGGCAGTCGCCTCGTGGAAACTGATCGCCGGCATCTTGGAGGCCAACGGCATCGTCAGTCAACGCGACGGCATCTACTACATCATTGACATGACGCGCCTGTTGCAATTCGCCATCGCCGAACAACGTTGGAGCGACTTGGCTAAACACGAGGCTTACAATGTCAAGAAAAGCGTGTTGATGGCTACCACCGATGTGCGGCAGTCCAATAGTGCGGCGATGTATCTGTCCCTGGCCAGTTATATTCTGAACAACAACAATATTGTCGATTCGGCTGCGCAGATCGAGCCGATTATCCAGCGTTTGGAATCCCTGTTTCTCCGCCAGGGGTTTGTGGAAAATTCCAGCGCCGGCCCTTTCAATGACTACCTCGTCATGGGACCGGGCAAAGCCCCGCTGGTGATGATTTACGAGGCCCAGTATTTGCAGGAAGCGACCCGCGCCAACAGCGGATTGAGCGATGCCATGACGTTGCTGTACCCGGAGCCGACGATTTTTACCAAGCATATCCTGATTCCGTTCAACGACAAGGGCGACCGCTTAGGCGTGGCCTTGGCCGACGACCCCGAATTGCAAAAATTGGCCATCGAACATGGATTTAGGAATCGTGATGCGGCAGGCTTCCGCAGCTTCGTGAAAAATCATAGTCTTTCGGTGCCAGACACTTTGGTGAGTGTCGTCGAGCCTCCCACTTACGAGATACTGGAGCAGATGATTGTGATGATCGAACAACGCTATAAGGGAAACTGAACCATGCAAGCCATTTGGAGAGCAAGCTCAATGTGGAAAGCCATCCTGTTAACCATCGCGGCGGTTGCACTGTTCGGCTGCGAAGAAAAAAAGACCGAAAATCTGACCGTTCTGGCCGGTTCTGAATTGCGTGACATGGAACCGCTGCTGGGTGACATTGAAAAGAGGACCGGCATCAAGCTGCTAATGACTTACTCCGGCACCTTAGACGGCGCGGAGAGGCTCATCGCCGGTGAGCCAACCGACTTGGCGTGGTTTTCCCATGGCAAGTACATCACCTTGGTGCAAGGGGAAAAAAACCGGATTGTCGCCCAAGAAAAAACCATGTTGTCCCCTGTGGTGATGGGGGTCAAAGAAAGCGTTGCCAAAGCTTGGGGCTGGGCTGGCAACCCCAACGTGACCTGGCGCGACATCGCGGCGAAAGCCGAAAGCGGCGAACTGCGCTATGCGATGGCCGACCCCGCCTCGTCCAACTCCGGCTTCACCGCCCTCGTTGGCGTCGCCACGGCTTTGTCCGGCAGCAGCGATGCGCTGAGCGCAAAGGATGTCGACCAGGCCCAACTCGGGGGTTTCTTCAAAGGCCAGCAACTGAGCGCAGGCAGTTCGGGTTGGCTGGTGGACGCTTATGTGAGGGAGAATGGCCGGCTCAACGGGATTATCAATTACGAATCCGTGCTGATGGCGCTAAACCGGGACAGACGGCTGGAAGACAATCTGCTATTGATCTATCCCAAAGAAGGCATCATCACAGCCGATTACCCCCTTATGCTCATCAACGGGCAGAAGCGCGAGGCCTACGACAAGCTGGTGGCTTACCTGCTCTCGCCTGAGTTCCAGCAAAAGATGATGGAACAGACTTTGCGCCGCCCAGTCATCCCGCAAGTGAAGCTCAGCGCGGAGTTTGCCACTCCGCTGTTGGTGGAATTGGCCTTCCCCAACGATCTCACGGCGATTGACAAGCTGCTATTCGCTTATGAAGACAAACACAGGCGCTCCTCCCATGCCTACTTTGTGCTGGATGTGAGCGGTTCCATGGCGGGCCAGCGGATGCAGTCCCTGCAAACGGCACTGAAAAACCTAACCGGGCAGGACCAGACACTCAGTGGCCGTTTCAGCCGCTTCCGTAGCCGGGAATCACTCACCTTTATTCCCTTCGACAACCAAGTCTATTTGCCGCAAACCTTCACTATTGACGATCCCAGTAGCCAAAGCACAAGTATGCAAGCGGTTCGCCAATACATCGACTCGCTGCAACCGAGGGGGGGGACAGCCATTTACCAAGCCTTGCAAATTGCCTACCGCATGGCACTGGTGGCGAAAGGAAATGATCCTGACCGCTTTTACTCGATTGTGCTGATGAGCGACGGACAAAACAACGCGGGGATTTCTGAGCAGGAATTCGCCCAATTCATCGCCGCTCTGCCCCCGCAGGACCAGGGCATCAAAACCTTCACCATCTTGTTCGGTGAAGCCAGTCAGGAAGGCATGAGGCATTTGGCCGATATAACAGGGGGTTCTCTGTTCGATGGCAGGCAGTCCTTGGGACTGGCTTTCAAGTCGATTCGAGGTTACCAATAGATGGGCTTCAGGCATCGTTTTTATTTGTTTCTGTACGGCCCGGCCAACATCCTAGGTTGTTTTCTGGGGCTGCTTGGCTTGGGCTTGTTTTTCGCCGGGCTAATTAAAGCCTACTGGATTGGAATTGTCACCGGCCTTTACGCAATAGGGTATATCGTCGCACCCGCGAACCGCCGCCTTGATTTGAAAATCGATGTCCAGTTGGAATTGGCCGACATACAGGAGGCACTGGAGACTCTGGTGAAAACAGTGCGTAAGAAGAAAGCATCTCAGGAAGTGATTACATTGCTTGGCAGCATCAAGGAATCCATCGTCGAAATACTGCCGCGGCTTGCCAAACAAGTAGGCACACCCTACGATGCCCATGTTATTCGACAAACCGCCCTGCAATACCTGCCGGATATGCTAGAAACCTATCTCGCCCTCCCCCCGGCTTTTGCCCGCCTGCACCCGCTGAAGGACAACAAGACTGCCGCGCAGATACTCACTGAGCAATTGCAACTGCTTGATGAGGAAATGAAAAAGCTGGTGGTGGATATTGTCAAAAATGACACAGAGGCACTGATTATCCACGGCAACTTCCTCAGGGAGAAATTCCAAGGCGCAGACAAAGCTTGGTTGTCATAGCGGCCCTACAAAGCAGGGTTTGTCAGGGTTTGTCAGGGTTTTTCCGGTATAAAGTCATGATATGCCCTATGGACTGGATCAATTCAGCCCCTGTTTCCGCACAGAGGGTGTTGCCCATTTCGAGCCGTTGCTCGCGGTCTTCCGCGTTGACGCGCACTTTAATCAGCTCGTGGTGGTCTAGCGCAATGTTGATTTCGTTTAACAGCGCGGGGCTAATGCCTGCCTGTCCGGTTATAATGACTGGTTTGAGCGCATGGGCTTTGCTGCGGAGTTGTTTTTTCAGTTCGGAATTCAAATGATTGTCCTGTTTGCTAATATATTAAAGGCTGGTGTCTAGATGGCGAGAAGCGGCAGCAGCCAGCGGTGGTTGAGCGAGCACTTTTCCGACGAATACGTGAAATTGGCGCAGGCGCGTGGCTATCGTTCGCGTGCCGTGTTCAAGTTGGAGGAGATAGATTCCCGCGACCGGCTCATCAGGCCCGGTCTGTCCGTGGTGGACCTAGGTGCGGCACCCGGCGGGTGGTCGCAATATGTGGCGGAAAAAATCGGCAAGCACGGTAAGATTATAGCGCTGGACATACTGCCAGTGGAAGCAATTCCAGGCGTTGAGATCATCCAGGGCGACTTCCAAGAGGAGCAGGTGTTCAAGCAACTATTGGATGCATTGGCAGGCAAGCCGGTAGACCTGGTACTTTCCGACATGGCGCCGAACATGAGCGGAACCCGCGAGGTGGACCAGCCGCGTGCGATGTACCTGGCCGAACTGGCCTTGGATATGGCGCGGCAGGTGCTGAAGCCGGGCGGTAGTTTGGTGGTCAAGCTGTTCATGGGGACCGATTTTGATGCCTACCAGAAAGCGGTGCGGAGTTGTTTTTCTGCTGTGGCGAACCGCAAACCCAAAGCATCGCGGGACCGCAGCCGGGAGGTTTATTTCGTCGGCAAGGGCTTTAAACCTTGAGCCACGCCCACTCCTGTAACTAAATTTTAACGCGACGGCAAGGAAAACAATGCCGGTTGGAATTTATCCTGATAAGATTACCAGAATATAGACTCGGATACTCATCCATTAAGGGAGTGTGAAGTGAACGATATGCTAAGAAACATTATTTTATGGGTAGTCATAGCGATTGTGCTGGTGACTGTTTTTAATAACTTCGGTTCCCGGAAAACCGTAGATGTGAACAACTGGCCCTACTCGCAATTCATCGCGGCGGTGAATGATGCGCAGGTCAAGCAAGTGAGCATTGAGGGCCAGACGGTTAACGGGGTGTTGGCTTCGGGCGATAAGTTTTCCAGTTACACGCCGGATGATCCGCATATGGTGGACGATCTGCTGAAAAACCATGTGGAAGTGAAAGCACTGCCCCCCGAGCAGCCGTCCCTGTTGATGCAGATTTTGATCTCCTGGTTTCCGATGCTGCTGTTCATCGGGGTGTGGATTTTCTTCATCCGCCAGATGCAGGGTGGCGGGGGTGGCCGTGGGGCGATGTCCTTCGGAAAAAGCAAGGCGAGGCTGTTGGAGGAGGACCAGGTCAAAGTCACTTTTGCTGACGTGGCGGGATGCGACGAGGCCAAGGAAGATGTGACCGAAATGGTTGATTTTCTGAAAGACCCGAGCAAATTCCAGAAGTTGGGCGGCAAGATACCGAGCGGCGCATTGATGGTCGGGCCGCCTGGCACCGGCAAGACCTTGCTGGCCCGTGCCATCGCCGGCGAGGCCAAAGTGCCTTTCTTTACCATTTCGGGTTCGGATTTTGTGGAGATGTTTGTAGGCGTAGGTGCCTCGCGTGTCCGCGACATGTTCGAGCAAGCCAAAAAGCACGCACCTTGCATCATTTTCATAGACGAAATTGACGCTGTCGGCCGGCATCGCGGTGCCGGATTGGGGGGCGGGCATGATGAACGCGAACAGACGCTCAACCAATTGTTGGTGGAAATGGACGGTTTCGAGGGCAGTGAGGGTGTGATTGTGATTGCCGCGACTAACCGTCCCGATGTGCTTGACCCTGCCTTGTTGCGTCCGGGGCGCTTTGATAGGCAGATCGTGGTGGGCTTGCCCGATGTTCGCGGGCGCGAGCAAATATTGAAAGTCCACATCAAGCGGGTGCCTTGCGCCGAAAATGTGGAAGTTAAATATTTGGCCCGTGGAACACCGGGGTTTTCTGGCGCGGACCTGGCCAACTTGATTAACGAAGCGGCTTTGTTTGCCGCCCGCACAAACAAGCGGGAAGTTTATATGGAAGACTTCGAGAAGGCCAAGGATAAAATTCTGATGGGCGCCGAACGCACTTCGATGGTCATGAGCATTGAAGAGAAGAAACTCACGGCTTTCCATGAGGCGGGCCATGCCATCGTCGGACGCCTAGTTCCCGAACACGACCCGGTTTACAAAGTCAGCATCATGCCGCGGGGGCGTGCCTTGGGCATTACCATGTTTTTGCCGGAGAGGGACAGCTACAGCGCCAGCAAGCAAAAATTGGAAAGCCAGATTTCCAGCCTATTCGGCGGCCGTTTGGCGGAGCAGATCATTTTCGGCAAAGACCAGGTAACCACAGGCGCATCCAACGACATTGAGCGGGCTACCGCACTAGCCAGAAATATGGTGACCCGGTGGGGTTTGTCCGAGCGCCTAGGTCCCTTGGCTTACAGCGAAGAGGAGGGCGAGGTGTTCTTGGGGCGTTCCGTGACCAAGCACAAGTCGGTTTCCGAAGAAACCGCGCATCTCATCGACGAGGAGATCCGTTCGGTCATTGACCGCAACTTCGAGCGTGCCGAGCGTTTGCTGCGGGAAAACATGGAAAAATTACAAGCTATGGCCGATGCGCTGATGAAGTACGAAACCATAGACCGTTTACAAATTGACGATATTATGGAAGGCAAGGCTCCGCGCCCGCCGGCGAACTGGGAGGACAACAGCCCGCCCGGCCCCGGACAGAACGGCAAAAATGTGAAGGGAGGAAAGCTTGACGGGACCGGCAATCTGGGCGAACCGGCGGAACTGCATTAATCCAAACGGTTTTCGATGATTAGAAACCAGGGACGGTGCCGGGTCAGTTGCAGATGACCGTCCGAGGACAGCGTCAAAATGCTTTTGGAGACTGAATTGCGCACATTGCCGCCGATGGCATACAGAAACCTTGCATCGGTTTGTACGACGATATCGCAATGCAGTTTCGCATTCAAGGATAGGGGCAGTTCCTCCACCACCTCGCCGAAATAGCCTGCCCCCCGATTTGCGCAAATCATATCGCCAGGCCTGGGTTTGTATTCTTGGATGGTATGGGGTATGAATACCGCGTCCGGGTTTTGCCCGACGGCGAGGAAATGGGATAAATAATCCCGGTGGGAGGGGGCCGGCGGAAACAGGGATTTGGGTACCCCCGCCGCTCGCATTACCCAACTGATGAAGGCAGCGGACCAAGGCTCTTTGCAATCCTTGCCGGAGAGTTTCGACATGCCGACGGCCCGCCAATAGTCGCTGACCCGTTCGATGTGCGCCCAATCATCGTCCTCCCACGCCCCTACATGGGGGATGCTTTCCTCATTCTGTTCTATGATCACCTTCTGCTGGCCGAAAAAAATCCATTCTTCGTTCGCAGCCTCGATTATCTTATATTTCCACGAATCGACTGGAACCTCGCTGGCGCTTTTCGGGGCGGCCGTCTCGACAATCGGGACGGTGGACACAGTCGGTTTCTTTACCGTGCTTGCGCAGCCAGCCAAAGCCAGAAAAAACATAATTGGCAGATATTTCATCATTGTATTCACCTCGTCGGACGACGCGCATCACGGAACCAAGGCCGGTATTGTTCCATTTTCTCGCGCTGCCCCTCGGGGGCATGGCGATGGCAGGTGGAATGTTCTTCTGTGCCCGGCTTGGCACCCCAGCGCACTTCTGCGCAATCGTTGGGATTATAGGCTATTTCGAAAGCATGTTTCCTTTCCAGCACCTCGCCCAAGGAAAGCTCCCAGGGGCTACCGTCGCTTCGGGTGTAGCGAATCTTCCGTTCCTGTGTGCGTGTGGCATGATATTGCTCAATTTCCTCCTTAGCCGCTTGCGCAGATGCCCCGTTTAGCTCAAACAATTCAGGGTGCCGCACGATCTTCCCAGGCAGGCCGTTCAGCACGTTGATGGCGATAATCAAGCGCATGTCACGCGACGGGGTGGAGAAGTCCTCCCAAGGTCCGATGGTCTCGAAAATGGCCGCAGCGCCGGGCATGGGAATAACGCTGCCTGGATTCTTGCGGAAATAAGCCTCGCCATTCTCCACCGAAGTCACGCGGGTTTCCACTTGCTCCGCCAGAGCGTCCAGGGTGCTTTCGTAGGCTTGCCTAGGTGCCAGACCCGCCGGGTTGATTAGCTTCTCCATACGGGCGTAGAAATCCTCCGGTGACAACCCCCCTTGATCTAGGGAAAAGGGGGCAAAGCTCGGATTGTCAACTAATTCGCCGTTGGAAAACGTGCGTAACCCACCCGAGGAGGTGCGCACCAACGGGCGGAAGGCTTTGAAGCCCGGTCCGGCGCTTGCCACATCGGCGAAGAGGAAAGTCCCTTCCCAAAATCGCTTGCGGGTCACTGAATTGTCCGGTTGGGCATCGACGGCCAGCAGCATTCCCGGATGGCCGGTTGTTTGGGGAACCCATTGGGCCAGCACCAGAACATGGCCGTAGGGGTCGGCGTAGACTGTCCCAGGCCAGAGGGTTTCGCGGCTTAACGGGACAGGGTACAAATCCGTGCCATCGTCATCCAGGCCGGTGCGGGCGGAACCGGAGTGGACCGCGTTGGCCAATTGGCCGCTGACATTCCTGAAACTGCCCTGTGAGGCGATGCCGTGGGTGAATTCCGTATTGATACTGGCCGGACCGCAGCGCGGCGGTGCATTGGCCGACCCCCGGCTACAGCTTCTAAAGCCTATCGGCAGGCCGACTTTCCAGGCAAAATAAGCGCGCAAGGTATAGGGCAGGTCGGCACAATCCGGCGTGGCAGGCAGGTTTTTGTCTTCGTTGAGGCCAAGATGGTTGAACAGGAAATTGCGCTGGGGGTCACGCAACACTGGCTCCAAAGAGGGGAAGCTGAGATTCTCCCCGACGGGTGCGCCGAATAATCCTTCAATCCAAGCCGAATAGAACGCCTCCGTGGTGAGATTCCAGCCCAAGGATGGCCGATCCTGCCCGCCACGATTGCCAATGCTAAGCGGGTGGCAGGCCAGCAGCTTGCCATCGCGCCAGGACTCAATGCGGTAGTCGCCCTCGGCTAGTCCCTCCAAGTTGGAAGAAAGGCTCCAAGGCGGGCCACCTCGCGACTTGGATTGGAGCGGTATCCTTAGGCCTTGGCCGCCAACCACTGCAATATCCGAGATGGCCCCGTCTGTGGCGACGGCCATGATCTTCATCGGGCTATAGGGCTTGGCATTGCTCGGTGAAACCCAGATATGCGTCTCGCCGACTTCTTCGCAGTTGTCGGCTTCGGCAAGGACTTCAGTTCCCGCGAGGACCGCCAGCAGCAAGACGGATAAAGTTGAGCATTGAAGCAAATAGTGGGATTGTTTCATATCCTATAAAGACAGTATGATGACCAATTGATTTACGGCGTTTTCCTGTTTAAAAACTAACTAAAAATGAATATTCAAACAACCTTTGGTTGAAAAAAATGTCTATCAACAACCATAAGCCTTATCAAGTAACCGATTGATGTTGAAAACGCTGTAATACATTTCCTTTTCAAAAATGTATGGCAACCAATCATTTAAACGCATATTATAATGTAATTATGGGCTTCCCTCAATGTTGTAACGTGTGATGACGAAAACGCTGTATGCCTAATCCCCCGCCCGTAGTGCTTTGTTTTTCCGGCCACGATCCCACCGGCGGGGCGGGATTGCAGGCAGACATCGAAACCCTCTCCCGTTTGGGTTGCCATGCTTGCACAGTTGTGACGGCTCTGACCGCCCAGGATACCTCCAATGTGCGGGTGGTCTTGCCACAGAAAAAATCTGATTTTCTGCAACAGGCCCGTTTAGTAATCGCCGATTTGCCGATTAGCGCAGTCAAGATTGGCCTGCTAGGTTCAACTGACATCGCCTTGGCAGTTGCCGCTCTGCTAGCGGATGAATTGGCCGGCGTTCCCGTGGTGCTTGACCCCGTATTGGCTGCCGGGGGTGGCAGAGCTATGGCTAGCGCGGATTTAGTCGAAGTAATCAGGAGTCGGTTATTGCCTTTGGCAAGCATCGCTACCCCCAATATTCCCGAAGCCCGGCAATTGGCCTGCGGCATGGAGTCCGACGGCGATTGCGCGGCGGAATTGTTGCGTCTAGGTTGCCAGCAGGTGTTGCTTACCGGAACCCACGCAGCAAGCGGGGCAGTCGTCAACCGGCTGTACCGTCGGCAAGGGATGTTGTCTTGGGAGTGGCCCCGTTTGCCTTATGAGTACCACGGCTCAGGCTGCACCTTGGCTTCAGCACTGGCGGCGGGCTTGGCCAAACAACTGGCGCTTGAAGATGCCTGCCTTCAGGCCCAGCAATTTACCTGGGCATCTTTGAACTCTGGCTTTGTTTTGGGCAAGGGCCAACACTTACCGAACCGCTGTATCAAGCTAGAAAGTTTTGGTACAGAGCGGGTTTCTGCGGGTTGAAGGGCACAGTAAAATATGAATTTTGCTGGTGTGACAGCTCGGTGTAGGTTTCCACGCAGACCCAGTCGCCGGTGTAATGTTTGGCTTTCGATTTTGCTGCCGTTGCCAGTTCAGATATCTGGTCCAAGCTGAGGTGCTCATGGGGCGGTTCGACTGAGACTACGCCTACGGATAGGGTCATGATAGGGAAGCACCGTTTAATGCCAAAACGGTCGGTCGATTCGATAAAGCCTTGCTGGCCGTCCTTGATGGAATAATGAGTGGGAACGACTTTGTTGAAGCTGCTTAATAGGTTTTGGCAGCGTTGCAACCAATCCAGGCTGCGGAATAGCACTATGAAATCGTCACCTCCGATATGTCCTACAAAATCAGTTTCCGGGTCTGCAGATTCGAGCAACAGCCTGCCCACAAGGCGAATGACTTCGTCGCCGTGACCGTAACCGTATACATCGTTGAAGGCTTTGAAATTATCAAGATCATAGTAGGCGATGGCAAATGGCTCCGGGGTGTCCAGCAGTTCGGTCAGGGTTTGCTGGATCAGCACATTGCCGGGCAGCAGGGTCAGCGGATTGGCATAACGGGCATGGGTAATCTGCACCTCGGTGATCTGGCGCAACAGGTCCAGTAGCTCTCCCATGCCGGCAAAAACCCCATTTTCGGTAATGATGAATTCCTCGGTATATTCATTCACGGCATTGGTGATGTGTTTGCTGGCATCTTCGAGGAGCATGTCTTTTTCAACTTGGATGGGCCTGGAAAGGAAAAAGTCTTTGACGGGCCTGCGGCCGTACAACGCACGCCCAAAGCGGCTGGCTAACAGGTTCATCAGTTCGGTGCGCAGCACCAGCCCTAATGGTTCGCCTTTGTCATCCACCACGGGGATGGAACGGAGTTCCAGTTGGCTCTGAAACAGTTCCCCCACGTTTTCTATTTGTTGTTCGGGGCTTACAAAGAGGGAAGGCTTGAGCAGGCAGGCAGCAGTCGGGCGGACGGTCACGCTGGTCCTGCTTTGCCGCTGGCTAAACAAATCTAAATCAGGCGTGAGCTTAGGGGAGGTGTTGGGCTTTTCGAAATAGAAGCCTTGGGCGAATTCAATGCCCAGCTTGCGCAAGGCGATATACTCGCTCTTGCTTTCGACACCTTCGGCGATGACCCCGCACTCCAGAGAGTCGGCAATATCCACGATGGACTTGATGAACAGGCGTTTGACCCTGTCTTCGTGGACGTTTTGAATAAAATGCCGGTCGATTTTCACATAATTGGGGTTGATTTGATGCCAAAGTTGCAAGCCCGAGTAGCCGGAACCCAGATCGTCCAGGGCCAGCTTAAGTCCCATGCTTTGGAAGTGATGTAAATCCGGCTCCAAGACAGCGGGTTCTTTAATTCGGTTGGTTTCAGTAATTTCAATCACCACCCGGCGCTGGTCGATATTGTCCTGTTGTAGATAGGATAAAATGTGTTCGGGCCGGAAATCTGTTTCGCTAAAACTCCCTGGGTCAACATTAAGGAAAAGGATTCCTGGCAGGCGCAATTCCGCGAAACGGTGGATGACGGTCTTGCAGCAAAGCAGGTCGAGTTGGCTTAGGCGTTGCCATCGGGCAGCTGCGGCGAATAAATTGCAAGGACTGTGTAGCGGCGTGTTCTCCGGCACTCTTACCAGCCCTTCGTAAGCGTAAATTGATTGTTTG
>CAIZPP010000299.1 GCA_903934875.1 uncultured Methylococcaceae bacterium | reverse complement strand
GTCGCTGAGATGCACGGTCGGTTTTTGCAAAAGGCGGGAGGATTGGCGCTTATGGTAAACAATTCTGCCGCCTTGTCTAGCCTCTGCTAGGCAGAGGTGCATGGTGGGGGGGTAAATGGTTACGTATCTACGGCCCTACCTCGGTGCGCCCAAGCCAAAGCTCTTATACCACGAATCTGGTTTATCTGGCATTTTTATATTACGACTCGTAATAGAATTATAATTTTGCCAGAATTGATTCAATTGCTCCTGTGCTTGTAATTTACCTTGAGTTCTTTGCTGTGATATAAACAAGAATTCTTGAGCAGCCTGGGGATGGGCGTTGCCCCATTGGGTCGCAAGTTCTCTGAGTTTGTTTTCTTCGGCGAAAAACTGATTATTAATCATATACCCCATGTTTGGGTTAGAGTTCATTATTGCT
Source organism: uncultured Methylococcaceae bacterium (assembly GCA_903934875.1). Classification (GTDB taxonomy): domain Bacteria; phylum Pseudomonadota; class Gammaproteobacteria; order Methylococcales; family Methylococcaceae; genus Methylumidiphilus. Next base: position 6,014 of record CAIZPP010000299.1, on the reverse strand, counting down.
TGATTTCTTTGATTCTCAAGCAGTGCTATTTGTTGATCCAATTCAACGAGTTGATACGAATCTGGCGCATACTTTTCAACCCACATTTGCAATGCCTGATCTATTTGATCTGCAAATACTGTTTCTATGTTTAAGATCAGTGCTACGCAAAAAGTTATTAAGCCTATAAAGCTTTTCATTTCGATACCTCCAAAACTTGACTTGCGAAATATTCGCTGAAATACGCGAAGAATGCCTTTCTTCGGGCCTAACGCCCGCGATCAGCGCCCTGCGCTACCCCACGATCCTGAAAACACCAAGGCGCTTCGTGGCGCGGGTGCGCTGGATCGGATCGTTAGGCCAGTTTATTGGTTGGAAATGTTGGTGTTCGCAAACTCATCCCAACCTACGGCTCTCTAGCCGTTCCTCTAAAAATAAGCTCAGAAAAAGTTCCAAAAATTGCACCAATTATCATGTCTCTAACTACTTCAAATGTACTATAAAAATATTCAAAAACAACCAGAGAGGTGGTTGAAGAGGAAAACAAAACAAGAATTACACTAATTATATGTGGTCTATCGCTAAAGCGCAGCAATTCCATAAAAAACACATAAACAAAGAAAGTATACAAAGAAATCTCTAATGAGCTACGCGATTCAATTATTTGTAGTATATATAAACTACCGCTAGATGGGAAAAAGCAAAAAATTATGACCGTTATTACCGGCAAAATAAATGCTGCAATGCACCTATCTTTTAAATCATTATCTTGGCCTTTTGAAAAATCTATGATTCCGTAAAAACTAAATATAACGAAGACAGTAACTAATAAGCCATAAACTATGCTTTTCATATTTTCAAGCTAAAGCTTTTTGGTCGGTTACGGGAAAGGAGTTTAACTCGCAAAGGCCCAACGCCCGAGCTAAGCGGCGCGGCGGGAAAGCCTCGCCACGGAGCCAAAACGTAACCCCGCGTCCGCTTGAGCGAACGGTTGGGCGCTCGGGCAGGTGACTACGCCGGGGTCGCATGGCTTTATCTTTTTGCCCTTTACCGATTCGGCGCAATACGGCTTACACCAGTTGCACACCACGGGCCTTTAATTCTAGTGTTTTATCAAAAAAAAACTAAACGCAAACTGATTAGTTATCTTTCGAGTGAAACACCATTATAAAATCTAGTTCTTCGTATATCTGGCACCACTATCAAAACACTCGAAAATAACTATGTCAATTAAAGGTATAAACTTTATAAACCATTGGCCGTGCAGCTTGCCGAAGCCCGCCCTTTGGCTTGACGATTACAGCGCCCTGGTGCCCAACGCCCGAGCTAAGCGGCGCGGCGGGAAAGCCCCGCCACGGAGTTAAAACGTAACCCCGCGCCCGCTTGAGCGAACGGTTGGGCTGCCGCTTAGGGGGAGAAAGCCGGGATGAACAATGCTTTTGTTCTTTTTCCGCGTTTTAACCCCACAACTCCCGGATTAAATCATCACGACTCATTTTCTCATGCGCAGCAACATCGGTAAGAATTGCGGCCAATGTGCCGACTTTCAAAGGATCGTGCGCAGGAATAGTGATGTGATGTTCAATTGGCGAACCCGAGGTAAGCCTAAGATGGCTACCTGTTTGACGGGTTATCTGATAGCCTAGCCGCTCCAATCCCTTTGCCAATTCAGTTCCAGATATATCGCGTGGCAGTTTCATGCCGCGATAACCTCATCCTTGACGAAATGCAAGCGAATCAAGCTTGGTCCTTGGCCCTCGTCAAAATGACATTGCACTGCGTCACGCACAGATGTATGCAACTCATCAATTGTTTTCGCTTGAGTGATAATGGAAACACCCAAAGCCTTGGCGATAAAGCCGCCTTCTGGTGATTCTTCGATAACAAAAATAATTTCTTTCATCCTATTTCATTTTTTTGACAGAGGAACAGAACGGATCAAAGTGCCTGTGTTCAGCACCCCCCCCCCACAAAACCCAAAAACACAACGCCACTTTATAACGCGGGTCGATGGAGCAAACGGTTAGGCATTAGCTTGGGCAAAATCATTTGTTTCTGGCGGCTCGATTTCAAACCAGTCAAAACGGAATACCTTTTCACGATCTTGATTTAATTCTTCAAGCGTTATTAAACCATCACCGGGTAAACCAGTTTCTTGATTAACCACTAAGACGGTTAAAGGGGGATAGCCGCTACGCTCACAGAAGTGCATGATTGGGCCTAGAAATTGCGCCATCACACCTGCCCCGCCCATCCCGAGAATATTAGCAATATTTCCATATGTATATGATCTTCTTTCTCTTGCTGCGCATACTAACAACATCCAAATTTGAAGCGATCTTTGATAGCGCGTCATTCTCTCCTCCACTTGCCCAACGCCCGAGCTAAGCGGCGCGGCGGGAAAGCCTCGCCACGGAGCCAAAACGTAACCCCGCGTCCGCTTGAGCGAACGGTTGGGCGGGCGTTTCGGAAGAGGAAGCCGGGGTTGTATGGCCTTTGCTCTTTTTCCATACGGCTACGGAATGTGGTTTCCACCTATTGCGTACCCATTTCATCGTAGGGTGCGAGGAGCTTGCGAACCGCACCAGAATTACGCGAACGGTGCGGTTCGTACCTCACAGCACCCTACCGCGCTGCCGCAATGCGTCCGGTTGAGCGAAGGGTTGGGCCGCGCCGGCGGTGTGTGAGCTACTTCTCGCAAGTGATGTAGACGAACGAAGCGCAAATCTTCTCTTTGCAAACTTGGTTGGTTCCAATCAATCGCGTTGTAACGCCAGCACTTCCAACGTTTTCATATGGGAAATCGATTGCGCGGGCGAACCCTTTCCCCCTGCACCAAGCCGATGCTGCTGGCTCACCGCAATTTTGAGCCCATTGCTCACACGCATCCAGTCTAAAGTCGCCGTGCATAGGCGCTTGGAATGTCTGCGTTGTTTTCGTTGAGGCAGAGTCCGTCACCTTAGTATCTTGTTCCGATTTCTTCGGATTCAGATATATTGCCAGTGCAATGAAGCCAATTCCTACAAGTGCCGCGAGTACCCTAGCAACAATACCGATTTGCGGGATTTTAAGCTCCTTGATCTCTAGCCCTCCGCCAAATAACGCAGCAGCTACCAAAATACCTCCAAGAATGAACGACATTGTATCGAGGGACACGAAAGTCTCCTTCAGCGATTAGTGAACGACAAGGGCATATATTTCCGGGAAGCTACCGCAAGCAAATTGCGCGGCCTAACGCCCGAGCTAAGCGGCGCGGCGGGAAAGCCTTGCCACGGAGCCAAAACGTAAACCCGCGCCCGCTTGAGCGAACGGTTCGGCCGGTATGCGCATACAAGCCCAATGCCACCGCGCCTGGGAGGGCGGCGGGAAACCCCGCTGTTGCGAAGCGCCCCGCGAGGTGCATCAACTTGATACCATGTTTTTCACGCGCCGTCAACCGAGCGGGGTTGGCATTGAGTTAGCGAAGGAAGCCGCCCATCCCGGCCTAACGCCCGAGCTAAGGGGCGCGGGCGGGCGGACACCGAGAAAACACACCAAAGCGTAACCCCGCGCCCCCTCGAGCGCCGGGTTGGGCTGCCGCTCCGAGAGAGGAAGCCGGGGGCGCATGGCTTTTGCTCTTTCTTTTTACTATCGTCGCAATACGGCTTACGCCTATTGCGCCTTACCGCGTTAACAACACGGCCCAATTTATAAAGGCAAAAAACAAGACCTGACCCCGTTCCTCTTCTATGGCCTAGCCAGCAATTAGTCAATTTTGTGCGCTGGTAATTTAAGCCAAGTCGCTTGATACCTGTCGACACCCGAGCAATCTTTGAAAGTTGTTACAAATACAAGAGAATAACCCTTAGAAGTGTACTCCTGATTCTTACTGTCGTATGTTCCTCTATCTATACCGTGATGAGACCAAAAACTATCACCTGAGGGAATTTTCCACCACTCTGCGCGAAACTCTTCGATGCCACTCTGGCATTTACCATCGACTGTATGCGGGTAGAAGCCTTCATTAGCCCGTGTGTTGAACTCCTGTTGATATTGGGCTGATGTCATCCATTCTGACCAGTTCCCAGCGTTAACTGCAATGGGCGACAGCAAAAGAGAAAGGATAATAAAAACCTGACTAGAAACTTTCATAATATCCACCTTGTTAAAAATTTTTATCGGAACATCTAAGATGAGGTATTAAAGCACAACGCCCGAGCTAAGCGGCGCGGCGGGAAAGCCTCGCCACGGAGACCAAAAGCACAACCCGCGTCCGCTTGAGCGCTGGGTTGGGCTGTCGCGCTAGGAGAGGACGCCGGGGACGCATGGCCTTTTCTTGCTTCCCCACCCGGCGCAATACCGGAGTATTTTGCTCGTTCCCAAGCTCCTGCTTGGGAATGGGGGTTTTGAAGTTCCAGCTTCCCGAAGAACGGCCAAGCAGGAGCTTGCAAGATAAGGGTTCCCAAGCCGGAGCTTGGGAACCAGCCAAATGGAGTCTGACCCCTTTGATTATTGATTCCTTTGATTCGGCCTACGCCTATTGCTTCTTACCGCGTTGCCCACTACACCGGCCTAGCTATTGGGCTATGGCAATCCAGCCCATATTGGTGCTATAAGTTATTGCCGTTGCCCCTGGGATTGTGAGTCCTACCCAATAAAATCCCTTAGAATCCACTGCGTCGGTTTTAAAAATAATCCAATTTCCAGGGTGGTTATATTCTGAAACAACAACTACAGGCGGCTTGGTAAAAGGTGCGCTGAATGTGACTCTCCCGTTAGCGTTGTTAGTGTTTGAAAAACTTACTTGGACATTTCCACTAAGAATTGCTGGGGTAATGCCGGGGTCGCCTTTTGGGCCTTGTGGACCTGCGGGACCAGTAAGACCTTGAAGCCCAATAGGCCCTACCGGACCTTGTGCACCGGTTGCGCCTGCCGGACCTTGTGGTCCGACCGGACCTGTCGCACCCGCCGGACCTTGTGGTCCGACCGGACCTGTCGTACCCGTGCTGCCCTTTGCTCCGGCAGTGCCAGCAGGTCCGGTAGGCCCAGCCGGACCCATTGCGCCAGTCGGGCCAACGGCTCCGATGGTGAAATCCCATGTTTGTTGACCCACGGGCACGGGCAAGGTGTCATTCGTGTAAGTGCTGACCTGCAATGACCAATCCCCCGGACTGCAAAATGCCGGACTACCGGGGCATTCAACGACGAGAGTAGTGGCGGTTTGCGACACGGTTGCCAGCCTGATGCCGCCTAGTGTAACTATCGTATTGCCGGTGCTGCTTAAGCCATTCCCTTTGATCGTAATTTGGGAAAAGGTCGGATCAATTGTAACGCTTTCAATTCCAGTGGATAAATCGGAAAAAGCGTTACTGCTTGCTAAAAAAGCACAAAGAGCTAAAATCAATTTCTTCATTATTACCTCCCATGTGTATTGACCATAAAAAGAGAAAGCCCAACGGCCAAGCTAAGGGGCGCGGGCGGACAAAACTAGGGGAAACAGGCCAAAGCATAACCCCGCGTCCCCTTGAGCGCCGGGTTGGGCTGCGGACTAGAAAAGAGCGGCTTTTGCCCTTTGCTTTTCGCTCTTGGCTTTCAAACATCCGGCGCAATACGCGGAGTACCGCTATTGCGCCTTATACGGCCTTGGCATTCCTCCCGCGATTGATGGGCTTCGCGAACTCAGCCCATCCTACGGCCCTAAAAGTTTATCCAAGAAATCATGAATTTTTGAGCGCAAAGAAGCTGTATTTTTAAAAGTTGCTGACATTGTTACCGTTTCTGTCATCAATCTAGAAATTGGATACTGCCAAGTCACGCTATTGCTATCCTTCTTGTGGGTGAATTAGCCGAAACTAGACCAGCATCAAAGTGCATTGTTGAAGTCCAGTAATGGTTAGACAAATCTTGAAGAATTGCCAGGGCTGTTCAACGCTTCAAGACCATGTTAAACTTACCGTTTTTTGAGAGAGCCTGTCCCTGTGTCTCCGTTAATGCAAAGCTTGCTTCCAATTCCCGATCACCGCCGCGCCCAAGGGCGGATGTACGATCTGCCCCAT
>CAIZPP010000298.1 GCA_903934875.1 uncultured Methylococcaceae bacterium | reverse complement strand
GGGCGGAAATCAATTCGATGATGGCCGACACAGGTCTATCGAGACTATATGAATCGCGCAACCAGTATTCCGGCTTCCCACTTAAGCCGGGACAGATTTCAATTTCAATGGGTTGCGAACACCCCGTTGGCGGGCTTTCCGCGGCACGGGAAGTTCCCCCATCTGGCTGGCCAGCCATTCAAAAAGATCAGGGAACGGTTTGCCAAAGAGTCGCTGGGCAGCCGTCGTGCCGTCCTCGCGCCTTAACCCATAGTTGTGGATGACCGTCAAAGCCTTCAGGCGGCTTTCCGTCAGTCCGCGCCCGTTATGGTACATTTGGGACAGGCATCCGTTGCGCCCCTCGACGGCGGATGAACTGCGATGGAATTGCCGCACCATCCATTCCCCCCATTCGAGCCAGCGTTTCAGGTCACTGTCTGACAGCCCGGAATGGAACGGGTCCGCGTCAAAGGCTTGCAGGGCCTTTTGCCATGCCTGACGGTAGCGTTTCCGGTGAACCGGGTTTTGGGTCTTGTGCATCTGGTGATGCCAATACACCACGGGCAACAGCTTGCCGACCAGCCATTTCTTGGTTGCCGCATCCACCGACCATCCCAGCAGCATTTCCTCTACCCAAAGCCACCAAAAACTGACGTGGACGGCGAGTGCATCCATCTGGGCGCGGAATTTCCGCAGGGCAGACCGCGTGTCCAAAATGTCCTGTTGCTCCGCAATGGACTCCAGCGCCTCCGCCCGTTTTTCAAGACCGGCCACCACACGCTCAGCCGTCCGGCAGGTGCCGTCCCCCAGCGAAAAGGGGTGCACCTCTTCCGAGATGCCCAGCAGGTTCTCTTGGTAGCGTTTCCTCGCCGCCTCCACTTGGGCGCGGGCTTCCACCGCCTGGACCTGTCGCGCCTCCAAGGCTGCCTTTTCCACGGCACTCGCCTGGGAGGGCAGCGATTCAAGGGCCTTTTGGGCCTCCTCGCAGCGCTGGTCCGCCTTGGTTTTGCGACGCCCCAAGACCGGGGACAGCCATCGGCTGATTCCGTATTGCTCATGGAACGTGTCCGCGCCCGAAGCACAGCCAAACCCTTCAACCGCGAGCTTTATCAATGCCTTGGCCCGGTCACTGATCGCATGGCCCACCCGGATGCCCCGCGCCTCCAGCCGGGGGGATGCCTGGGCAAACCAGGTGTCAAAGCTGCGGTCATCCTGGATGGACTCCAGCAGCAGATAGCCCGAGGACAAATCCATCAACACCAAGATCAGCAACTCCCCAAAGAAAGTCTCGTCGGCCGCCACCACCGCCTTGCCAGCCGGGGTCGGCGCGGAGGCTTCACAGCTTTGCTGGAAGACAGGCAGCAGCGCCTCCATCTGGCGGAGTTGCGTCCGCAAAGCGCCGGGCGATAATCCAGCATGGGTATCAATGCGAATCAGCTTGAAAAAATCCGACAAGGCATCCGCCCCGACATGGTGTCGCAACCCGAACGAATACAGCACGGCAAACACCATCAGCCTTAACCAGGCCGCGCCGGCCTCGGTTTCCCATAACTCCGATTCAGGATGCCGGTTCCTCCTCGTTCGTGCTTTCAGGTGTCGGAGGACGCTACTTTTCGTGCAGCCAACCGCGTTTCCCAATGCGCGCAGGCTTTGTTTACCTTTGGCAGCGATTCCAGCGAAAATAGCACGGCCGGTCGCCCGTATGGCTTGAGTCGTAGAGTTTTTTTATCATGGTCGGAAGGATACAGGAATACGGCAACAAATTTCTATCCCCCTCAATATGAAGACCTACGGCAACATCAGTGTCCCGGCTTAAGTGGGAAGCCGAAAATTCTTGATAAATTTCCTGAATCAAGAATATTTTTTATTCCAGTAAGGTTAGAAACCTGTAGTCCAACACATAGAAAAATTCAACAACTACATTGGATAGATATGTTCCCATCATGGGAACAAGGTGTTCAAAAAATAATCAGAGCAATAAATAATAGCTGCCATTATTCCGACACAAGCACCCTTTCAAAAGAAAGCATTGAATTATTGCTTGAATACATCAATATAGAAACAAACAAAACCTACACTAAAGGCTATACAAATTTAATGATTGCGGCTTTTAAAGGGAATATAGAGCTTGTACGATTATATCTTGAAGCAGGAGCGGATATTGATGTTGCTAACGATGATGGTGACACACCATTATCTCTTGCGATTTGCGCCAATAGAATTGAAACAGTAGATTTTCTGATAAAAAAAGGCGCTCATCACGAATCTGGTCACTTAACAGAAGCTATATTTGAATTGAATGGATCTGGTACCGATTTGATAAAAACGCTAATAAACAACGGAGTTGATGTAAATGGAAATTATGCATCC
>CAIZPP010000297.1 GCA_903934875.1 uncultured Methylococcaceae bacterium | reverse complement strand
GGCCGGAAACGGGCAATCGGCTAAAGGCAATGGTGGCGGAGGCTTTGGCTTGGCTGGGTGAAGCTAGGCATGTGTTGATGATTGGGCTATTGCTGGCGGGCGGCTTAGGGATAGGCCAGTGGCTGGCCCCGCAAATTGGCGGCGAGTTCGATTGGCTCGGCGGCAAACTGAATGGCACGGCGGCGAAACCTAAGCCGGTGGAAATTCCTTGGCCTGCAAACTTGGATGCAAAACTGGCCGGGCCGGATGGCGGGTTGGGCCTTGGTTTAGCGATTCAGCCTAAGAGTGCAGACGGGCAATTGCTGCTGCGGGCCGAAGCGGACGCTTTGGACAAAGGCGTGGTGCTAGGCAAACTGGGCGATGCGGAATTGGTATTGAAGCGGCCTGCGGCGGTTGGGGCGGAGCTTGTGGGGCCGGTTAAGCCTGCTCCTGTTGATCCGCCGAAACGGGTTGAGCCACAGCCGAAACCGGATGAAAACACCGGGCCAGCGTTTACGTCGGGCGCGACCGATGACCGGCATTCGCCTTGGCATATCGGCCCGCCCGCGTTAACAGCGGCACTATTGTTGGGGTTTGGCTTCGCGTTGCTGCTACGCAGCCCGGTCAAGCTGACCGAAGATTCCAAGGAATTCGTGCAGGCGCTGAAGACTTGGCATCCGCTGATTGCCGCCAGTTGCCCGACCCCGCGCAGGGTCAAACGCTATCTGAACTGGGTGCGGTTTTTGGCGATGCGCTATCGGCCCAACGAACCGGAGGTGGGGAGTATTTGGACGCAGTTATCCCTTCGCTTGGGTTTTGTGGCTAAACCTGATCAGCCAACGGCGGAACCGGAAAAGGCATTTGACGAGCATATTCTGGTCGCTCTGAGTGCGATTTATCAATATCGGCGGGAATGGGTTTTGGATTTGAATAAGTTTGAGCAGATTAAGGATGGTCTTCCTATCGAATTTTTAATGGAAGGGATTAACGCGCTGAATGAAGCAGAGGATATGAAGAAAAATATCAGGGAAACGGAAGGTGTCCGGGAGGACTTGGTACACTCTATAGCCGAAGAACGCCTAAGGCCAAAAATCATCGAGCGAAATAACCGCTATAAACTTTTGAGGGGAGTAATTGCCAGCCTCACCCCAGAAGACTGGCAAAAAGCCTCAGAACAACGCGAACATTTTATTGCAGCGGTTGGCGATGTGGACGTGGCTTGAACTCGCGGCTTTCGTTGTGGGAGTTAGACAGTGGACCTAACAGCATTCGATGTCCGCTATCAGGACGTGTGATGCTTTTGCCGGAAACGCCCGTAAACGGGCTTATTGCGGCTTCTACTGTGCGTTAATACCTTCGCCACTCTCGTGCGAGACCTCCTATTTTGGCACAGAACCGCCGATCTAAGAGCCAAGCTGGTGCTTGGCGCTCCCAATGGGAACGCCAAGCAACAGCTTGGCGAAGGTATTGGTGCGTAACATCAGTTACTCATCATTCTTGGAAGCCCACATTAAGCACGACCAGGCTGACATCATCGCTGAAAGGCTGCCCGCCGCAGAATTTACGCAGTGCTGCAAGTATATTGTCGATGCTGGCTTGCGGAGATTCGCAGCGTTGCGCGGCAAAAAGCTCACTGAGCCTGTCAACGCCAAAAAACTCGCCTGCCCGGTTTTGGGCCTCGGTGATGCCGTCGGTATAGAGGAGGATTTTGTCCCCTGGTTGGAGGAGGATGCATTTTTCCTCGAAAAAAACATCCTTTCTGACGCCAATGACCATCCCTTCCGCGTCCAATTCCCGGCATTGATTTCCGTCGGCTGCTAACCATAGGGGACAATTGTGGCCGGCGTTGGAATAACAAACTTGGCGTAGCGCCGGGTGGTAGCGCATATAAAACATGCTGATAAACATATCCGAGCCGTTGAGGTCGTCGTGCAGCAGTTCGTTGAGGACGTGCAGAATCTCAGCGGAGCCACGGTCCGGGGCCAATGGGTCGGTTTTGCGTGACTCTGCCTTGAGTGTGTTGCGCACCCCCGCCATTAGCAAGGCCGCTCCCACGCTATGGCCTGAAACATCGGCGATGACTATGTTCAGCGTGTCTTGGGAGTAATAATAATCATAATAGTCACCGCCGACATGGGTTGCGGGCAGGCAAACTCCCGCGACCTGAAAGCCGTCGACTTTTAAGGGTGCCTTAGGCAACAATGAGCTTTGGATTTGTTTGGCGATTTCCAATTCATGGCGCTCCTCCTGTGCGCGACGCCGTTCCGTCACATCGGACTGGACGCCAATGAAGTGGGTCAATTTGCCTGCTTCATTGTGTACCGGCGAGATCAGCAATTCATTCCAGAACGGTGTGCCATCCTTGCGGTAATTTTTCAGCACCACTTCGCAGCCACGGCCCTCCCGAAGTGCGCGGCTGATTTCCCCAATCACCGTCTTGTCGGTGTCCGGCCCCTGCAAAATTTCCATATCCTTGCCTTGCAGTTCTTCCTTAGTGTAGCCGGTAATCCGGCTCAAGGCGGGGTTGAGATAAATAGTGGGGTTTTTTTTGTCGCTGGCATCGGTGATGTTGATTCCCACGCTTACCGCCTCAATGGCTCGGTCACGCAGATGCAGGGCATCTAAATAACGTTTGCGGACGGTAATATCATGGTCAACCCCCAGCCATTTGAGCAGTTGTCCGTCTTGCCCGATAAATGGTTTGCCGGTGGATTCGGTGAACACTTCATGGCCGTCCTTATGGCGGTAGCGGTTGACCAGCCGGTGGAAGGGTTCCCGGACATCATGCGTGGGGGGCAGCTTGGTAGCCCAATGCTGTTTGTCTTCCTCCGTCAACAGACTCAAATAGGATTTGCCGAGAATTTCCTCGGGCTGGTAGCCGAGAATTTGGCTTACCGCGCTGCTGCTGTAAAGGTAACAGCCTTCCGTATCCTGCTCCCATAGCCATTCGCCTGTCATTTCGGCCACATCCCGAAAGCGCTCCTCGCTGGCCTGCAATGCTTCCTTGTCTAGCTTTTGCCTGGTTAGATCGTGAACGACGGCAACAAACATGCGCTCTTGATTCAGCAACGCATCACCGATGGATAAATACAGTGGGAAGACCGTTCCATCCTTGCGTTTGCCAGTTACTTCCCGGCCAATGCCAATGATTTTCTTGATGCCTGTTTGCACATAGTTGGCAATATAGCCGTCATGCGCTACATGGTCCGGTGCAGGCATGAGTATGCTGACATTTTGCCCGAGAATCTCTTCGCGCCGATAACCAAACAATTTTTCCGCCGCTGGATTGAAGAGTTGGATGTGCCCATTTTTTTCAATCGCGATAACGCCGTCGGTAATCGTGTTAAGAATAGCCTCAAGTTTGGTTTCGCTGTCCAGAGCCGCTGTTAAGAAACTTGTTTCGTTCAACATTGCAAAAATTAAAGGAAAACGGTGGCGCTAAAAATTTTAAGCATTGTAGTCTCTTTTGCGAGAGAACTGGATTACGCGGTATGATAGCAAATAGCGAGGAAACTGGCGTCGTCTGCGAAACTTGCGCCCTTCCATGATGACTAACGGACCATTATCAACTAAAAAATTAAGGGGGCGAGAGTGTTTGAATTTTCCTTCATCCCGGGCTTTGTCGGCGCTGGCAATGTGATGCCTGCAATTCACGGCGGTGCCGACACGGCGGGAGGAGGCCTGGTCGGGCTACTCGACAGTGTATTGGGCGCATTGTCCAAAGTAACGGAATCTGGGGGAGGGTTCCAATGGTTTCCCGGCATTCATACGCTGGGGTTCAATATTCATCCGGCTTTGGTTCATTTCCCCATTGCTTTCTTATCCGTATTTTTCCTATTGGAAATGATAGCATTCTGGCTCCCCCGCGATAGCCTACGCCAGACTGCCAATGCCATGCTCTACTGCGGAGCCTTGGGTGCTTTGCTGGCGGCGGCGGCGGGATTGTATGCCGCCTATATTGTGCCGCATGGAGAGGAAGTGCATGACATCATGGAATGGCATGAGCGGCTGGGGCTTACGGTGGCGGGATTGGCCTTGGTGCTCAGCATTTGGCGGAGTTTGGCAACAAAAGTTCCGTCGTCCATGGCAAGGGCGCTATTTATAGCGCTTTCCACAATGCTGACGGTCTGCATGGTTTTCGGTGCCGATTTGGGCGCGTTGATGGTTTACGGACATGGCGTGGCAGTGCATAAATTACAGCAGGAGGATGTGCGCCATCATCACCATGTGGACGGCACAGTTGAGGATAGCCAGAATTAACGGTAAGATTGAGTGTGAGTCCATAACCCGCCCCTTGAGCCTTTAACCATTGGCGACATTCTTAAAGTGATGATGAATGCCTCGAAAGCAAAGCCGTTCGAGTTTTCCGCTTCCTCTCCGCAAAGGGGCCGAGGCGGCAAAGGCAAGTCATTGCTTGCGGGGGTGGCGCTGATTGTCGTTGGACTGTTGGCTGCGGCATGTTCGGAAATTCACACCAAGACCCCCAATGGCGAGCCGGTTCTGATGAATCAAGAGGAATTCTCAGCCTATGTGGAGCGTGTATTCCGGCATCACAACAATGTGGTCAACGAATTGCTCTTCGTATCCCCCAGCGAAGTAGCGGGTAGCAGCGATCCAGTGGCGAACGCGGAGTTGCAAATGAACCATGCATGCCAGCCTTTAAACGATATCGCCTCGGTATCAGCCGCTGGCCTTTCCCCAGATTTCTGGACGAAGATGAAACTAGCCAAGGCCGTGCCTGAATGCGAAGCGGCCACTCTGAGCGTGGAAAAACTGTTTTCCCAAGCCACAAACCCAATCGCAAAATCGCCGGAATAAGCCCGCTTTGGCGTTGGTTTCTGGCAAAGCCCCGCGCCGCACTGGCCTGGGTAAGTAAGGGATGATAAGTTTTTTAACAACTAGGGAATAAGGCCTAACCGTTCATCCTAAGCGAAGTCGAAGGATGGACGGTTAAGCCATTCATGGTTCGACCCTTCGACAAGCCCAGGACTCACCATGAACGGCTTAACCTCCAGGCGGAATAAGTTAAAAAATATATGGTCACCTACTTCAATACCTTCGCCAATGGCGTGAGAGGTCTCCGATTTTGGCACAGAACCGCCGATATAAAGGCCAAGCTGGTGCTTGGCTTTCCCATTGCGAGCGCCAAGCCCAGCTTGGCGAAGGTATTCTACTTAATAACTGATGTTACGCATTGGAGTGGCAAAGCTCGCTTTGCCTGTCAAGGCAAGCCTTGACACTCCAAAACGAATTCGCACATCGGC
>CAIZPP010000296.1 GCA_903934875.1 uncultured Methylococcaceae bacterium | reverse complement strand
TTCCTGGGAGCATCCTACTGTTTTATTAGAGGTTCGTAGGTCGAATAGGGTTAAACTATTGTGCCGGGTGGGGAAGCAAGAAAAAGCCCTGCGTCCCCGGCGTCGTCTCCTGCCCCACCGCCCAACCGTTCGCTCAAGCGGACGCGGAGTTACGTTTCGGCTCCGTGGCGAGGCTTTCCCGCCGCGCCGCTTAGCTCGGGCGTTGGGCAAATGTACTTACTCTGGTAGATTGGGTTGCTTTTGCAACCTAACCTACGCATCTCAATTATTGACGAGGAGATATAAATGTTTGCAAAAAAAAAGATAGAGCAGCTTCAACTATGAAGGCCGCAGTCGGCGAACTGCTGACCGAAATCGCCGAAGCCAACGCCTGGACAGAATTGAAGAACATCACCCTGACATTCCTGCACACCACGGCTTACTCGCCCAAGTTCAATCCGGCCGAGTACCTCATCCACTTGATCCGTCAGGACTCACTCTATCATCTGCCCTGCACCTTCACGCTTCAGGACAAAGCCTACCGTGTGCAAGCGCATCTCGCCCAAGGCCCGCCGTTGACTCCCGAACAAATGCGGTACCTCCTGCGCCATATCGGGAACCTACCCACAAGCGGGAAACCTGTGAAAAATTGGCCGATATTGGAATGACAGGGGAGTAATATTTTAGATAAACTCAAGGTTGGGGTTAAGCAAATGAAAACATGGCAAAACAATAGAGAACTAATGCTTTATATTTCAATATCGCTAATTATGTCCATGTTCTTGTGGTCAAAAAATGGTATTGCGGATATAACAGATAAGTCCTACAGTAATGCTTCTGCCCTACAACTCTTTGAAGCATCCAAGTCAGGGGACTTGGCGCAAATAAAGGCACTTATCACCACCAAGGCCGATATCAATGCGCGAGATGATTACTTTAGGACAGCACTAATGTTGGCTTCCCAACATGGTCACATCGAGATAGTACATGAACTACTAGAAGCCAATGCAGATATTAATGCGAAAGATGGTTACGGTATGACAGCCTTGATGATAGCAGCGCAGTATGATAATGTCCCTATAGTACAAGCACTCCTCGCTTCAAGAGGGCTTGATATCAATGCATTAGATTTATTAGGTAATACAGCTTTGATATTAGCATCAGAGAATGGAAACACCTCTGTGGTAGAAGCACTGCTTGCTGCCAAGGCAAATAAACTAGTAATAAATAAATTAGGATCTACTGCATTGCAGCTTGCTAGAAATAAAGGCCATGCTGATGTGGTAAAATTACTAAATGGAGGGAAGCCGCAAAAGGATTTAGCTGATAAAACCAAGTTGACTAACAATCAACAAAGCACAAATAAACCAAGCGATGCTTTCCTACCTAGCTGGCCCGAACTAGTCCAGTCGGCAACAACGCTCAAGGAACGTTCATCTTATGTACCCAAATTCAAGGAGCTTCGAGTGCTTCAGTATAAGGAACGGGGGGATGGCTATTCGAAAGCGTCATCAATCGCTGGATTAAGGCCGGAGGTGGCGACCGCGTTCGCAAGGTACATAAGAGAAGGGGACATTAAGATTGATCCAAAGGCTAGTGAAGCCGCAAGGGCCAAGACTTTCAGGGCTTATGACGACGTTACGAACGCTTTTTCTACTCAGATTAAGAAAAACACGACGTGCAATGATTTACCATTCCTTGCGTATTTGGCGAATACGGAAATTGTTAGTGCGGTGGAGATCGCAATTCTGCAGCGCATCGAGAAGTGTCTCACCGAGAATCGAGACGCGGTGCTCGGTTTGATTCTAGTCGGAATAGAAGAGGCTGTCGGCCCGTGGGGTATTGAGCGGTTTGCGAAGTTCGCCGCGTCCAGTGGGGATAAACGCGCACTTCCCGAATTGGTGCATCGGTACTCTATGAGCCACGCGATAGGCGGTCGCGAACCGGTTGTCAATGCGATTGCGAAGATCGATCCCAATCAACGCTTCATCGCGGGTTATTTCGCATGGGCTGATCATATCTCCGACAAAGACGCCTATAATCGCCATGCTATTGATGATGCAAGATCACTTCGGCAGGAATTGACGCGCAGTAGGTAAGGCGTATTCGTAGGATAATAGGCGTAAGCCATATTGCGCAGTATGGGGGAAATCTAAAAGTTAAGAGCCAAAGCCCCATAGCTCCATTCTAGCCGCGGTAGCCCAACCCGGCGCTCAAGGGGACGCGGGGTTATGTTTGCGTCAGTTTTCATCAACATCCGCCCGCCCGCGCCCCTTAGCTCGGGCGTTGGGCAGCGCAAACGTCAGGCAGGGCGTGCTTCGGCAACCGGAACGGCCAGCGGGTTATAAAGTTTATACCTCTAATTGGCATAGTTATTATTGAGTATTTTGATAGTGATGCCAATTATACGAAGAGTTGGATTTTATAATGGCGTTTCACTCAAAAGATAACGAATCAGTTTGCATTTAGTTTTTCTTGATAAAACACTAGAATTAAAGGCCCGTGGTGCGCAGCCGGTGCAAGCCTTTCTCCGCCGAACCGGCAAGGGTCAAAGAGAAAAGCCCTGCGTCCCCGGCGTCGTCTCCCGTCCCACCGCCCAACCGGTCGCTCAAGCGGACGCGGGTTGTGCATTTGGCTTAGTGCGGGGCTTTCCCGCCGCGCCGCTTAGCTCGGGCGTTGGGCACCGCACCCGTCAGGCAGGGAGGGCTTTGGCAAGCGGCACGGCCAACGGGTTATAAAGGGTAAAACCTTGATTGCCCTGTTTGTTTTTTAAGTGTTTTGATAGTGATGCCCATTATACGAAGAGTCAGATTTTATAAGGGTGCTTCGCTCAAAAGATAACGAACCAATTTGCGTTTAGATTTTCTTGATAAAACACTAGAATTAAAGGCCCGTGGTGCGCAACCGGTGTAAGCCGTATTGCGCCGAACCGGTCAGGGGCAAAGAGAAAATCCATGCAGTCCCGGCATCATCTCCTGCCCCACCGCCCAACCGGTCGCTCAAGCGGACGCGGGGTTATGTTTTGGCTTCGTAGCGAGGCTTTCCCGCCGCGCCGCTTAGCTTGGTCGTTGGGCAC
>CAIZPP010000295.1 GCA_903934875.1 uncultured Methylococcaceae bacterium | reverse complement strand
TGATGTTACGCAACCGTGTAGGCTGTAGCCCGGATGTTGTGGAGTGCGGCGACTCGTCGCCGCCTTTTGCGTCCAGCGGCGACGAGTCGCCGCACTCCACAAGTTGCCATCCTCTAGCGATGACTGCGTAACATCAGTTATCAACTGATGTTACGCTATTCAAGACGTTAACTCCTCACCCTAAGCCTCTCCGGGACGGTTTGTGATTCCATTTGTGACATCCATTTGGCTATGGTAGGATAAGCAGCCAAAATGCTCGGGACGCTCCCCAGATCATCTCCGTAAGTCATTGCCCCAGTGAAATAACCCTAGGTGACATTATGATTCAGACGCACCAAAAAGAAAATAACATAGACATCGTAAAAATTAGTGGTCGTTTGGTGGCTGCCGACGCACCCGAGGCCAGGGAAAACCTGAAGGCAATCGTTGAAGGAGGGGAGGGAAAGTTAATCGTCGATTTGATCGGTGTCCAATTTATCGACTCAAGCGGTCTGTCGGTATTAATATCGGCCTTCAAATTGATTCGTGCCAGAGAGGGGCGGATGCTGCTAAGCGGGATTACCAAAAATGTGCAGACACTCCTAGAACTAACCAGGTTAAGCGAAATCTTTGAGATGTTTGCCACTACCGAAGCAGCCATCGAAGCCATGGGGCATCCACCGAAGGCCTAGGTGCAAGGGTTCATTAAACCATGGGCACTTTACAAAACCATATGAGTCGTCAAATGTCTAATTGATGGCGAAAAGACTGGTAGAAATATTTGACATTACTTTGACGTGGTTACCACTGCCTATACTGTGGGAATTTCGCAAACAGTCTGCCCTTTTCCTGTGGGCGGTGGGCGGGGGTAGAGGCTAAACTCCTCGGTCAATCAATCGCCCTCCGGTCGAGAGTGTAGGCAGGTTTAGCGCATGAGTTCCGTTGCTCCGATTAGAACCGTCAGGTGGCTTGCGTTGCTGTCAGCTTTGCTGCTGGCTGGCTGTAGCTCATGGGAATATGTGCCCGGCCCTACACATGATGCACGGGCTGTCTTCGAGTTGCCGGATCGCTCGGCGCACTATTCCAGTGACGAGGTGGTTGCGGCCTTCAAATCCGAGGTGGACACGGATTACCGTGTGTGGGACGCTGATCGGATCCAAGTTGATGTGCTTGGCAGGCCGGAACTCAGCGCCATGCATACGATAGGGCCGGATGGAAAGATTACCCTTCCCGTCGCTGGGGTTCTGTATGTGCGCAACATGACCCGTGACGAGGCATCCCATGCCATCACTGCGGCCCTGTCCCACTACTACAAAGACATCTACACCACGGTGCGGGTAGACACTTATTCGTCCAACCGCGTCATTGTGCTGGGCCGGGTCGAACATCCCGGTGCTTTGCAATTCGAATACCCTCCATTGTTATTGGAAATTCTGGCCAAGGCAGGTGGTTTGCCGCTGTTGCGTCCGGAGCAGGGGTTGACCCGTTGCGCCATCATCCGGGGGAATAAAATCCTCTGGATCGACATCAGGCGTTTGGTGACCGGCGATATGGGCCTTAACGTGCAGTTGATGCGCAATGACACCGTTTACATCCCCGATTCGGCGGACACTTCGATTTATGTGCTGGGCGCGGTGCAAAAACCAGGCGTCTATCGGTTAACCCCGCAAATGTCTTTCGTCGATGCCTTGAGCCAATCCGGCGGGCCGACACCCGATGCCAACATGTCTTCCTTGCACTTAGTCCGCCCCTCCAAGCAAGCCCATATGGAAATTGACATGGAAGACCTGCTGCATCCTGATCCTAATCTGAACATGTCCATGGAAGAGGGCGACATCATCTATGTGGCGCGCAGTTTTGAGGCTAAAGTGGGTTATGTTATCCAAAAAATCAACCCGTTTGCCACCTTGGTCACGCTCAAAAACTTTGGCACTTTCTAACGCAGACGTGAATCTATGACGTCTCCCGGAGCCGGCTCCGCGCAGTCTGCCGATCAGCCGAAGAAGCCCGAAGGCGCTGTAGTAGCCAAAGAAAGCCTGCGCAAATATTGGCGCTACGGCCTTATTGCCGCACTAGTGGTGGCTTGCGCCGGGTCATTTGTGGCTTATAAAAAGCGCAACATGTATGTCTATTCCGTATTGGCAAAGGTCTATCTTGCGCCGCGCTTCGCCACGGTGCTATCAGAGCAGAGGGAGACCGATCTCGACTCGTATCAAAAGTTGCACCAATTCCAAGAGCAGCAAGCCCTTATGGTCAAATCCTATGAGGTGGCGCTGGAAGCCCTTAAAATTCTGAACATGCACAGAAAGAGCGATTTTATTTGGCTGGACCCCAAGTTTGATGAGTATATCGCCGTTGACGAGACCCCCCTAGCCAATGAAGTAAGGAGCCTCACCAAAAAATGGAAGTACCAGATACGCCAAGAGGAGGAAAAGCGCTTGGAGGCCCTCAAGCAAAATTCCGGGCAGATTTCCCAGCCCAGTGATCTTGATGAGTATATGCAAGAGAGCCAAAACGAGGATGAACTCGAACAGGCGCTGCAAGAACCGGAAATGCCAGAGGAACTCAAGGAAGCAATCAAACGCTTGGAGGAGGCGCAGGACAAGAATGAGGAGGGACTGCGCCCGGCAGCGGAACGACTGGCGGAGGTGATCCAGGCAACGGTCATCAAAGACAGCTACCTGATGAACGTAGGACTGGATCTGACTATGGATAAACATAAAGTGATGCCTTTGGATCAGATCATCAATACAGTCATTACGGTTTACATCGAAAAATCCAAAAACGAATCCTTTTTTACCCAAAAAGACGCCCGCATCGCCTTGTTGAACGCCAGGCGTATGCAGTTGATTAAGAAAATCAACTTTCGCATGGCGCAACGCTCAATCGTCGCCCAAGAGTTGGGGGTGACTACGTTTAGTGACAGCGAGATCATTCCGTTCGACCAGGTTCTGCTCGCCAGTAAGACGGCTTTGGAAACCGCCGAGCGGGATTTAATCGCCGCAAAAAGCGCGAAATTGGTGTTTGAGGACGACCAAGGCAGGGAAAACCGTGAAGCCTTGGATGCGGCTTCCTCCGAAATTGTCGCCCAAGACCCTACGCTGAATACCCTAAAGGGGAATGTCAATCTGCGCCGCACCAAATTGCTCGAAATGGTTAGCGGACTCGAAGACTCGCACCCCTTAAAGAAAAGCATTGACCGTGAGTTGAAGGAAGTTGACGAAGAGTTGAGCCGGGGCACCGAGGAGGTCACGCGGCGGGTTGGCAGGATATTGGTGCAGCAAAGAAAATCTGATGTCAACAAGGCCCAAGCCATAGTCGACGGCATCTCCCGCCAAGTAAAGGACAACCAAGCCAAAGCCACGCGGTTCAGCGAGAAATACAATTTGGCACTTGGCTATAACAACGAAATCAAAAGATTTCAGAATCAGTTGGAGGAGATTGAACTCCGCAAAGACAAGCTGTTGATGGAGTTTCATGCGCCCAGCATGGCAAGGATGGACTCTAAAGCCCTAAAGCCGGCAAAAGGCAAAGGCGGGGGCAAGAAGTTTGTCGGGATAAGTGTGGTGGCCTCGATTCTAGTCGGGCTAATCGTTCCCGTACTGATTGATTTTGCCAAATTCAAGGCCAGCGGGGAAATCAGAACCGTCAATCAAATTTACAATCTGCTTGGATACGCGCCCTTGGCCGGCTTGTACGAACCCAGCGAAAACATTAACCTACGCAGGGCTATTGCCGATATTAAGCGCAGGCTGGCCATTGCCCTGGAGCGCGAGCATCAGTTGCATGGCTCCCACCTGTTTCTGTTCACATCGGTCAAGCCGGGGGCGGGGGTGACCGATCTGGCTTTCGACATGGCGCGGGAATTTGGCGATCTCGGGGTCAGAGTCGTGGTGCTGGAAGTTAATGCTTTCAAACCCGATTCCCGGTATCATGTGGATCAATTTCAAACCGGGTTGATTGATCTGATCAATGGCGAGGGCACGATAGAAGAGGCTATATTACCGGCCGATGGATTGCTGCCCGACAGGATCAGTGTCGGTTATCCGGTCAATCCGCATTTGTACGGCTATGGTAAATTGCGCGAGATCCTCGACTTTTTGAAAACCCAATACCCGGTCATCTTGCTTGACGCACCGCCCGTGTTGCTTTCAGCCGATGCCGAATTTCTGTGCGCCATAGCCGACCATACCCTGATGCTGGTCAAAGCGCGCGACGTGTCCATAGGCGAGTTGAAGCGGTCAGTGTCTATATTGGAAAAACTGGAGCTAAAAACCATTAGCTTTATTGTTACCAACTTAGAGGTTTATCAGCGCGGGGGCTATTACAGCGAAATGGGGAAAGAGTACAATGCTTATGCCGATAAAGCCAAACAAGTCATGTTCTCCCGTTCCAAAAAAAAAGAGGATGCAATCCCCGGCATGAAACCCATTTTTTTATACGCCCTGCACAGCGGCAACCTATACGGCACGGAACGGATGGCCTTATACACCCTGGATGGCCTGCGTGATGAGTTCATGCCCGTGTTGCTGACCCCGCCGGGGCCTGCCTTGGTCGAGGCTGAAAGACTGGGCATCCGCGCTGTTCCGTTTCGAAACCCCAGAGATTTGATCCGTCGCCTCAGGCATCTGATGTCTGAGGACAGGCCCATTGCGTTTGCCGCGACGGGGGTTGCCCATTCTTTGCTCTTCAACTTCTGGAATTTTTTTTACCGCCGCCGCGCCGTGCATTTGCATCTAGTCCATGGCGGGACGGACGAGCGGGAAAGTTACGGGCGAAAAAAATTGCTCAACGGCAAAAACGTGACTTTTGTTGCGGTGTCGGAGTATGTGCGAGGACGCTTGATTGCCCATGATGTCAACCCGCAGCAGATTGTGGTCGTCGGCAACTTTCTGCCTGAAGGCCGGATCAAGGACGCACCCCGCCGTCCGCCGTTCGCAGAAAATGGCATCCGTAATGTCGTTGTCGTTTCCCGCGTCGATCCCATCAAACGCATCGACTTGCTGTTTGATGCATTGGACCGGCACCCAGAACTGCGCAATCTTCCCGTGAGGATTTTCGGCACGGGTTGGGATTTGGACCTGCTACGAAACCGCGCCCAGGCCAACCATCCCAATGTCGTGCTTGAAGGCTTCAGTGCGGAGGTTGACAAGATGCTGGCTGGCAGCGATTTGCTGTTGCATTTGTGTCCGGTCGAACCCTTTGGCCTTGCCATTTTGGAGGCGATGGCCGCCGGCGTTCCGGTCTTGGTGCCTGACCAAGGCGGTGCCGCCGACTTGGTAGAGGAGGATGTCTCAGGCTTCCACTTCCGTGCCGATGATGCCGAAGACTTGGCCACCACGCTCACCAAGCTGCGGCAAACGTCGGCGGCGGAATTGAACCGCATCGCGTCCGCAGGCAGGGATCGGCTGCTTGCCTGCTACTCTAGCACCGCCTGCTTGGAAAACTATCGGAAATTATTTTCGGAGCTGCTTTAATTCATGAAACCTGCATCCTCATCCCATGCACCCCTGCTGTCCGTGGTGGTCATCGGTCGCAACGAGGGCGAACGGTTGAGCCGTTGCCTGCAATCCGTCCAGGCCATGCGTGGCCTAGCGGGCGTGGTGGAAACCATTTATGTCGATTCCAACTCCCGCGACAACAGTGTGGCTCTGGCTAGGGCTTGTGGCGCAAAGGTGCTAGAGGTCAAGCCGGAACGTCCATCCGCCGCGCTAGGCCGCAATGCGGGTTGGCGTGAGGCGCAGGGTGAGTATGTGCTGTTCCTTGATGGCGATACGGTGTTGCACGGCGATTTTGTCGCGCAATCCTTGGCTGAATTCAGCGATCCGAAAGTGGCCGTGGTATGGGGCCACCGCAGGGAAATCCATCCTGAACAATCTTTGTTCAACCGTGTGCTCGATCTAGACTGGATTTATCCTCCTGGCCCGTCTGAATTTTGCGGCGGTGACGCCATCATGCGGCGGTCAGTCTTGGAGGAGGTGGATGGCTTTGATGCCGGCCTCATCGCCGGGGAGGAACCCGAGCTTTGCCAACGGATGCGTGCCAAGGGATACGCCATCTTGCATGTGGACAGGCCCATGACCGGTCACGACCTTGCCATGACGGGCTGGCCGGCTTATTGGCGGCGTGCATTCCGTGCCGGTTATGCGTATGCAGATGTTTCAGACCGCCTGAAGGATGGCCCGTTTCCGTTGTGGCTGCGGGAGGCCAGGCGCAACCGGGTCCATGCCTTGACTTTGCTGGCCCTGCCTTTGCTTGCTGTGTTTGCCGGACTCGCCCTGGGTTCATGGTGGCCGCCTGCCATGGCGGCCATGTTGTTGGGGGCACTGGCCATCCGCACGGCGCTAAAGGTCAGATGGAAGGCACATGACCAGCCATTGACACTGATGCTTTACGGGATACATTCGCACCTCCAGCAAATTCCCATCTGCTTCGGCCAGTTCGCCTGGATGCGGGATCGGCGCAGCAGGCAAAAACGCCCACTGATAGAATACAAATGAGCAACAAAATAAAAAAGCTGCTGTCAGTGGCGCTGCTGCCTTTGGCGCTAGGCTGTAACAGTCTGTCCGCATGGCATCGCCTGTGGGCCCATGCCCGGCTGCGCGCTGCGTTGGGCGGACGCTTGGAGCCTTCGGTGGTGGTGTTGGGTAGCCCAGAACTGCATGGCACGCTCAACATCCGCATGGGAAAAAACCTTTATCTTTACCGCGAACTTTACCTTGAGACCCAGGACGAAGGACGCATTGAAATCGGCGACGGCGTAGTATTGTCCCGCGGTGTGCATATCGTGTCACATGCCTCGGTGGTGCTGGAAGAGGGCGTGATGGTCGGTGAATACGCAAGCATCCGCGATGCCAACCACCGGATTGCCGAAGGCCAGTCGATGCGTGACAGTGGCCACGATGCCAAACCCGTGCGCATCGGACGGGATGCGTGGATAGGCCGGGGCGTCGCCGTCTTAGCCGGTGTGCGCATTGGCGAAGGCGCTGTGGTCGGCGCGAACGCGGTCGTCACGCGGGATGTCGCAGCGGGCGACGTGGTGGCCGGCGTGCCCGCCCGCCCTATTCGCAGACCCGGCATCTAAAACGGGGCTAGAGGCAGTCCCATGCTGTCTTTTATCGGTTTTCTGCCGGCTATTATCGCCTACCGGATTGCTTCAGGTTCTTCGCCTAGCGATGCGTTTTTGCGCGTCTATATTCCGGTGCTGCTGTGCCTGCCGGACTATTACCGGGTCATCACGCCCGGCGTGCCAGACCCGACCTTCAACCAAGGTTGTGCGTTGGCCATTTTCATTGTCGCGATGTCACGCGGCGGTTTTAAGGGGTATCGCTTCAGCCACTTGGATATCGTGGTGTTCATCTACTCCGTGCTTGTGTTCAATTCGGAATATCAGGCTTCTGGTTATTCCGATGCGCAAAATTTGATGTTTGCCATGCTGTTCTCGGTGTTGACACCCTATATTATGGCAAAGAGCTATATCGAACCGGCCGGTATGCGCTTTGAGTTTGCCAAGAAGGTTGTCATCAGCCTGGCCATAGTCTCGTTTATTGACCTTTATGAAAGCCGCTTTGGCGCGAATGTCTGGCAATTGCTGTTGGGCCGTTTTTTTCCCGGACAAGGCGAGGGATGGATCGTCACGTTCCGTTTCGGCATGGCCCGCACGGCAGGGCCTTTCGGCCACGCGCTGTTGGCCGGCGTCATTTTTATGGTGGGTTTCAGATTGCAGCGGTGGCTGCACTTTTCCGGCGCATGGCCGGACAAGGTCAAGCAATTCAAGTGGCTGCCGGTCAAGTTTCCGGTGTTTATGTCCCTGGTTTTGTTTGGGGGTTTTTTCATCACCTTTGCGAAGGGGTCTTGGCTGGCCGGTTTTCTAGCCGCCCTGATCGTCGCTGCCGGGGCGACGAAACAGAAGTTATTTGCCTTTCTGACGGTGCTGGTCTTCCTTGTTGCCGTTGGCATTCCCGCGCTGACGGCATTCCTCGCCTACGCCTCGGTGGGAAGGGCGAACGCGAAAGACGACAACCAGGAAACAGCCTGCTACCGATACGAACTGATCCAACTCTATATTGATATAGCCAAGGAAAAAGAACTCACTGGCTGGGGCTTGACCAAATGGCCCAAGGTGGCCACCGCGCCGTCGATTGACAACCACTACCTGTTGTTGTTTTTGATGCATGGCAAGCTCGCGTTTTACTGCTTTCTCTATGTGCTGATAGGCACTATGGTGCGCCTGCTGGTCTACGGCATCAGCCAACCGCAACCGCCTAGCCGAGGCGGCTCGCTTGCGTTCACGTTGGCGGGCATTTATTTGGGCTACATGATCGCGATTGCCACCGTCTACATGGGTGCCCAAACCATCCCGATGCTGTTCATGTTGAGCGGATGGTCGGAAAGCATATTGAAACTGAAAGCGAAAGATTATCCACCGTCGGGTGATATCGTGCCGGTGTCCACACCGCCTTTATTCAACTTCCGGCGGGTTGTTTAATACAGCGTTTTTAATATCGAAGAGTTACTTGTTTGGATATATTATTTTGCAAAACAAATCGCACACAGGATGGTTTGATTTTGTGTCCTTTATTATTTTCCTTATGTTAAGAAAAAACGCTGTCCAGCTACAGTAAATATCCTATGTTGAAAACGCAGTAGAAAAAAATATGAGAACTAACATTGCAATACCGACAACATTGGCAAGCGGTGCGAAGCGCGCGGGAGGGCGGCTGGCTTTCGCCGATGGCCTGCGTGGCATTGCCGCGTTATGGGTCGTGCTTTTCCATATGTCCGAGGGCGGGCATATCGATAGTTTCAAGGCGCTACTGCCACAGGCTTTAGCCCTTGTAATATTTGACCACGGTGATCTGGGCGTGGCGATTTTTTTTGTGCTCAGCGGCTTTGTGATGGCTTTCACGGTCAAAAACGCAAAGGTCGACAGCGAATTCGCCACAAAATTTATCCTGCGCCGCCTAACCCGGCTTACCCCGCCTTATTATTTTGCCATAGCCGTGGCTGTTCTGGTGGGCATCGTCAAAACGCATGTTTTGGGGGCTGCCAATATTAACATCAGCCCTGCTGTCATTCTTGCCAACATGGTTTATTTACAGGGCATTTTCTCCATGCCCTATATTAATATTGTATTTTGGACGCTGTGTATTGAGGTGCAGTTTTACATTGCCTTTGCAATTCTGTTTTTGCTTGGCGATTCTTTCAAGCATCCTCTGGCGGGTTTTAGCGGCCGTGCCATTTTAGTGCTGGCTGCCAGTCTGTTTGCATTGCTTTGGCCCGCGAGTATGACCTCCGTATCGGTATGGACAGGCAGCTTTTTTCAATTTTGGTTTAGCTTCCTCGCCGGGGTTTTGGTATGTTGGGCTTGTTTGGGCGTGGCAAGAATGCGGCTTATAGCGGTCACCTATGCCAGCGTGGTCATCGTTGCGGGTTGCATTTCTGCCGCGCCGTTTACCGTGACTGCCGGAGTGACCGCGCTATTGCTCACCTTGGTTGGCATGGCTGGAAAGATGGATTCTTGGCTTTCCTGGGGCTGGATTCAATGGCTGGGCACGGTTTCATATAGCCTCTATCTGCTGCATAATCCTATCACTGGGACATCATTTAGAATCATTAAGATGATTATTCCAAATGCACTGCTAGCCGCTGTGCTTGGCATGGCATTTGTTCTCGTTGCCTGTTTAACCATCGCATGGCTTGCCTACCTGATGGTAGAAAAGCCTAGCATCAAATGGAGCCACGCCATTTCATTGAAGAACCGCCAAACTAGTGCGCAGTAGACGTTTATACCCAAGGCTGGAGCTTCCACAGGGTATGCCAACCCATCATTTACAGCGTTTTCAACATCAAAGACTTACTTAGTAGTGGGTATGAGTCCCGGTTTGTATTTATGTACAGCATTTTTATCTTAACAAAGTATAATAATAAAGGATGCCCAATTAAATCATCTTGTGTGTATTTTCCTTGCAAAATGATATAACCTATAATAACTATTTGATATTAAAAATGCTGTATGAGTGAAAAACCCCGCGTAGAAATTGAATTTTGCACCCAATGCCGCTGGCTACTTCGGGCGGCTTGGCTGGCCCAAGAGTTATTGACCACGTTTGAGGCGGAAGTCGGCGAAGTTGCGCTGATTCCTGGCACGGGCGGAATTTTCGAGGTGCGTTGCGGCGGCAGGACGCTGTGGTCGCGCAAACAAGAGGGTAGGTTCCCCGAAGCTAAAGAATTGAAGCAGCGGGTACGCGACGAAATCGCCCCGGAGAAGCCCTTGGGGCATTCCGATTCCCGCTAGAACGCAAGGCCCGCACAGCTTACAATCAGTTGCCAGTGTTACAGCGTTTTCATCTTAACAAACTGATGTTACGCAACCGTGTAGGCTGTAGCCCGGATGTTGTGGAGTGCGGCGACTCGTCGCCGCTGGACGCAAAAGGCGGCGACGAGTCGCCGCACTCCACAAGTTGCCATCCTCTAGCGATGACTACGTAACATCAGTTAACAAAGAAAAATAATAATGGACATTCAATCAAACCATCTTGTGTGTCTGTGCTTTGCAAAAATATG
>CAIZPP010000294.1 GCA_903934875.1 uncultured Methylococcaceae bacterium | reverse complement strand
TTATTATACGCGTTTAAATGATTTGTTGACATATATTTATTCGTATGGTATATAAAGCATTGGGATATCTTTATGTACAGCATTTTCATCTTAAAAATATACCTGTAACAGACATTCCGTTAACCCTTCAGGTTAACCGAATAACCTGCGCTATCATACCCACTACCAAGTAACTCTTTGATGTTGAAAATGCTGTAAAAGCAAACTCAAAGTGAATAGACATTATCATAAACCTAGGCAATATCCGCGTCACTAGCAAACCAAAGGGCGGTTTCTGATAGAGTCTAATATTGGCTGGTTCCCACGCTCCGGCTTGGGAACCCCTTTTCTTGCAAGTTCCTGCTTGGCCGTTCTTCGGGAAGCTGGACCTTCAAAAACATCCTTCGTGGTGCCTTAGGTTTCGTCGCCACGAACATCCGTAGCGGGTCGCCTCGTGACTCCCGAGTCTAGAGCTTTCAGGGCAATGTTCTGAACCGACAAGCCTGCCTCGTCGGCTTTGCGTGAAAGCTGGCGGATGAGATCATCCTGGTTTTGTATTTTGGCTTCAAGCGATGCAATCATTTGATCTTTGAGCTTGCAGGCTGCCTCGGAATCCTTGGCAAGTATTTGCTTTTCGAACTGATGTTCGGTTTTAAGCTTCGCGGCAATCCTGACTTCCGCCTCTTTGGCCGCTTTTTCCAATTCGACGGGGAAAGCCTCCGCTCGGCTGCGCAAGTTGGCTAACTCCTGCTCGCGCACCGCCAAGGCACCCTCCCTTTCCGACCAGGATTTTTCCAGGCTAGCTCGTTTCTCCTCCAATGCCTTTTCCTGGGCGTTCTTGCGGCTTGCGTAATCGTCTTCGTCTTTCTTGCGCGTCAACTTTATGCCGTAGGCATATTCTTCTTCCTCCCGTGCGCGTTCTTTCTTGGCCTGATCGTCCCGCTCCTTGCGGGTGCGCTCGAATTCTTCCTGCTCCTTTTTCCATTGCTGCTTTTTTTGCGTCATCTCTGTTTCAAAGGCGGCGGCTTTTGTTTCGACATCCGCCTCGAATTCACGCTTCTTGTCTTTCTGCGCCTCAATGAGCGCTGACAGGCTATTGGCTTCCGCCTGAATCTGGTGGATATCTTCGAGATTCTTGTTTTCGATTTCAAAGGCCTGCCGCATCACTCCCAAACGCCTAGCCTCGGCCAACAACTGGCTTTCCAATTCATCTAGGGACTTGCCGATGGCAAGTTTCAATTCGGCTAGGCTTTTGACGATGCCTTCCATGGTGTTGCCATGCGCTTCGTCCACGATTTCCCTTTTCTCCACACGCACTTTCTCCTCTCGACGGCTAGTCTGTTTCTGTTCCTCCATCTTTTTCAAGACGGCATGATAAGCATCGAGAATTTCATTTTTGGTGCTTTTGAGTGTAATTTCTGGTTCCATAGGGTGTGGGCTGGACTAATTGTGTGAGGTGGGTTTCTATTTCAAGTAAGCGTTAAGTTTAGCATTAAAAGTCGGACCCGAATCGGATTTCGCAGATATTCAGGTCACCGATGACGGGTCAGTCTGTGGCGTTGGCAAATATGTATAGACTTTCAGCCCGCAAGTGCGCAATACGCGGCCTAAGCCGCTGTTGCGCCCTATGAGCTAAAGCCGAACGGGATATGTCATCCCGTCCGAAACGTTTTGTGCCACGCCGGATGCCGTGGCCTTGCACAAAACGTTAGCGACGGGGTTGCAAACCCCGCCGCACTTCGCATAAGGTTTACCTTGATTAGGTTACAGCATTTTCAACATCACACGTTACTTAATAGCGTACATAATGGGCATGACATTCGGTTAAAAAAATTTGGCTGGTTTTCATTGTCCTTAAATCGGCGCGTATGGGCTTTATTTACATCCGAATTTGAATGCCGCATTGGCTACAACACAATGCATCAATGCACCCAAACCTCGTCCAGACTTTTGGCATCAAGGACGCGCTCACCCCACACTAGCAGGGTTTCGGCATCGGCGCTGGCAACGCGCTGGCGGGCGGACTCCGGCAGGGGGTGGAATTTGCGCTCCAACAGGCGCAACAACATGGCCGCTTCGCCTTCTACACGCCCTTCCAAGCGCCCTTCTCCGAACACATCTTGATAAAATCGGGTGGTCTTTAAATCAACATCATTTAAGCCAAACATCTTTTGCATCTCCTCGCGGGTGAATGTGGGTAGTTTCTTCTATTTCAGCGTATATCCTGCACCATCGACTGGATATCAAGTAATTTTTAGATGTTGTAAACGCTGTAGATAATAAGCTTTCTCAAGCAAGCCACTCAAACCCTGCGCTTTTAGCCCCGGCTGGCTGGCTAGTGCGTCGGTTGCCGAGAGTTTCTCGATTGCATAGGCAACCCCAAACAATTCGTGTATCCGCGCTTCGCTGACCGGGAACGGCGGGCCTTGCATTTCCGCCGCGTCATACTCGAATGTGATGATCAGCATGGGCGGGCGCTGGGACAGCAAGTGCAACAGGTGTTGGGCATAACGCGCTTGCAAGTCCGGCGGCAGGGCGACTAAGGCGGCCCGGTCGTACACCGCTGCGATCTTGTCCAGATGCCGGGGCTGGAGGTCGAAAAAATCGCCGCACAACAATTGAAACCCATTGCTTTCATACCAGTCGAACCCGTCCGCCGAATGGATGGAGGGTGCCAGCTTCAGTTCCTGGAAAAACTCGGTGACGGCAATAGGGCTGAGTTCAATGCCTAGGATTGAATGCCCCTGCCGTCGCAGCCATGCCATATCCAGGCTCTTGCCGCACAGGGGGACGAATACCTGCCCTGCCCCTTCGCCAAGCAGCGGCCAAAATTGGTTTAACCACGGGTGGACCTGGGCTTGATGGAAACCGATTTGCCCAAGTTGCCATTGTTCGTGCCAAAATTGATGAGGTTCCATTTGCAGCGTTTTCATTTTTAAAATATACCTAATGTAGGATATTCAGCTAACGTTTCAAGTTACAGCGTTTTCAACATCAAAGAGTTACTTGATAGCTACTGGGTGGTGCTGGATAATGTTCAAATGGAAGGTGACATATCAAAACATTTGCGTTCACCATTATCAAAAGTCAATAACAGGCGATAATTCGGTAAGGCTAGTGCAGATGTGACAGCTGGCAGCATGGCATCCTCTTAACGGAGTGGGTCAATTGTGAAAACCGGTTCGCCATTGATGGCCAGTGACCAGTCCGCCATCTGTTCCTCCTCATGTAGGTCAATCCAGACTTGCACTTGCCGCACTTTTTTTGTCGGCAGTGTGCCTTCTAGCAACTCGCCGCCAGGAATGGCGAACACCGCATTTTGCCCTTGGTATTCGACGTGGATATGTGGTAGGTTGTGCAGCTTGGTATCCATGAAAAGCATTCGTATGATAAGGCCATAAAACATGCTGATCGCTGGCATTGGGTATATCCTATCAATTTTAGCACTGTAAAAACGGGCAATCAGCCAGCATTATAGGGTAGAATTCCAGCAATCTGAATTTTCTCAGACAATAGCTTCACCAAGCTGGTGCTTCGCGCTCCCACTGGGAACGCCAAGCACCAGCTTGGCCCTTAGATCGGCGGTTCTGTGCCAAAATTTGAGGTCTCTCACGATATTGGCGAAGGTATTGTTTCAGATTGACAGCGTTTTCATTTTTAGAACGCTTTATATAGAATGACAAACATTCAAATAAACCATTGATTTATATTTTTTGCTTCACCATAAACCCAATTGAACAACTTGATGTTAAAAACGCTGTATGCACGCTGAAATCATCACCATAGGCAGCGAGATTCTGCTCGGCGAGATTGTAGACACCAACTCAGGTGCCATCGCCAAAAAATTACAAACCATCGGCATGCCGCTGTTTTACACCTCCACCGTGGGCGACAATTTGGAGCGGATGGTGGCGGCGATCCGGCAGGGGTTGGCCCGCTCGGATGTGGTCATCACCACCGGGGGCGTGGGTCCGACGGTGGATGACTTGACCCGCGAGGCCGTCGCGCAGGCGGTTGGAAAGCCACTGGTATTCGACGATGGCTTACTGGCGCAGATAGAACAGCGGTTTAAGCGCTGGGGCCGGACGATGACCGACAACAACCGGCAACAGGCTTTCCGCCCGGAAGGCTCGCTTGCCATCGAAAACCCGGTCGGCACGGCACCTTGCTTTATTGTCGAACAAGACGGACGGGTGGTCATCAGCCTGCCGGGGGTACCCCGCGAAATGGACTATTTGATGGATCATTCCGTGCTGCCGTTCCTGCGGCAACGCTTCAAATTAACCGGCATCATCAAAAGCCGCGCACTGAAGGTATCAGGTGTGGGCGAAAGCCAGGTGGATGCGCAAGTCGGCGATTTGGAGAGGCTGGAAAACCCGACGGTGGGGCTGAATGCCCATTCGGGCATAGTCGTCATCCGCATCACCGCAACTGCCTCCAACGAGGACGAAGCGGATGGCCTGATCGCCCCAATCGAGGCTAGCGTACGGGAACGGTTAGGGAATCTAGTTTTCGGATCCGACGGGGAAACCTTGGAAGGCTCTGTACTGGCCGAGTTGAGCCTGCGGGGAGAAACCCTGACCGTGGTGGAAAGCGGCACGGGCGGGCGTTTGGCTTGCAAACTCTCCCTGTCGGAACAGGGCAAGGCCGGGTTCGTGGTGGGTAAAATCACCACCCAAGCAGAATCAACCGATTTGGTGGAACTGGCCCGACTAACTGCCGCCCAAGCCCAGGCGGATTGGGGCCTGGCCTGTGTGGTTGAGGAAAGCGGCGGAGAAATCCAACTGGGGGTGGGGCTATGGAACGCCGATATAAGGCAACAATGGCGGCGTGGCTTTGGCGGCCACCCCGCCTTGGTGCTTGAATGGTCGGCTAACGTGGCATTGGACACCTTGAAGAGGGCGTTATCAGCAACCAATCAGAAAAAATGAATGGAGTGATCTTTTTTTCTTATCCCACCTCACACGGGATTTTATTTCCTTTTCTGCCTCCAACCAGTCGAGATAATCATTGCCCGGCACGAAACCGCGTTCTTTTGCCCGGTAATAAGCCGCCTCGGCAATCATCTTCTCCAACATCTGGGGGCTTGCACTAACCGTCGACTGCGGGCTGGGAGTCCAATGTTTGCTCAAACCGTACTTTACCAGTTCCAGCACACCCAGCCCCGGAATGGATTCAAGCCCAATTTTATCAGGTTCTTTTTCGGCAAAACTGCCAAAGAAGCGGTCCC
This sequence comes from uncultured Methylococcaceae bacterium, assembly GCA_903934875.1. GTDB lineage: Bacteria > Pseudomonadota > Gammaproteobacteria > Methylococcales > Methylococcaceae > Methylumidiphilus. The sequence continues at coordinate 32,677 of CAIZPP010000294.1, read as the reverse complement.
AGAAGGAAAACACGGCCCCATAGTTATTGTCATGCTCCTTGCGCAAGGCAGAATGGTGAACCCGGTGCAAACTGGGGACGATGAAAAGCTTGGCCATCCAGCGCTCACCGGCGAAGCGGAGATTGGCATGGTGGAACATGATCATCAACGTAATTATCGCTTCGTTGAATAGCACGACAGCCGACGGAACCCCCATCACCACGATGAAAATGGCTTTGACCGCAGCAGTCAGGACAACCTCCACAAAATGCAGGCGGAAAGCCGTGCTGACATTCATCGTAGTGTCGCTGTGATGCACTTTATGGAACATCCACAGACAATCAAAGCGGTGGTTAAGCCGATGCCAGAGATATAAGCTCAGGTCCAGCGCCAGAAATGAAAGTACTGTCTTCAACCCCGGATCGGGGACATGATGGAGCAGGCCCCAATGCCCAAACTTTTCGGCAACCACGAACAGTGCCGACACTGACATCAGCGACATTAATGTGTCGTTCATGATGAAGGTGCCAAGGTTGCTTAGATACGATTGCCGCGTCGCTTTGGCTGGATCTTTCCGATACCCGCCAAGAGCCTCTAGCGCGAATAACAAGCAAAAGACCAGAAGTATGGCCACACTGCGCAAATCAGTGGCATCCACACCCTGCCAAGCAGGAACTACAATAGAAAAGAGCGTTTTATGGGTAGAAGTCAGCATAGACTTATCCTCCTGTACAAACAATTAAATTCCGTCTTTCGGAAATAGCCATCAATATACGGGTATGACCCACGGTTGCAATGAAAAATCCCTGCCCGATCTATTTCTTTAAAAGAAACAATAAACGATATTAATGATAATTGTTACAGATATATGTACATATCAACCAGTTCTAAGCCCACAGCCTTTCCCGCAAACCTGAACTGCGTTCCGGGGCATTCCTGACGGCGGCGGCTAGTATATCTTGCCCGCCCCAAATTTCAGCGCGGCTTTTGGCGCGGGTGATGCCAGTGTAGACCAATGCGCGGTTCAACACCGGAGAGGCGGTTTCGGGCAGTAATAATAGCGCCTCATCGAACTCCGAACCTTGGCTCTTGTGCACGGTCATGGCGTAGACAGGTTCATGCTCGGGCAGGCGGGCGGGGGCAATACTGCGCAAGCCGCCCTCGCCATCCTCGAAACAGACGCGCAGTTCGCTCTCCGCCCACAGGCATACACCCACATCCCCGTTAAACACCTTAAGGCCATAATCATTGCGTGTCACAATAATGGGTCTGCCCGGATACCAGCGCTCGTAATTTGGAACACGCAGGCGTTGCCGGATAAATGACTCGTATAAGCGGTTGGCCGAAGACGCACTGGCAGGCCCTTCATGGTGGGCTGCGAGCACACGGAAACGATTGAACGCCGACAGCACTTCCACTCCCCCTGCCCCGCTGCCCACCAAGTCGAAATAGTGCCTATAGCCTATCTCCATCTTTTCCAGCAGGTCAGCCTCATCGAATTGCGACCGCCATGCAATATCGGTGAACCCCCCTTCCAACAATATCTGCCGTACCGGCAATGAGTCTTCCGCTTCGTTCACCCGCCGCGCCAACTCGCCGATGCCGCTGTGCGTCCCGAAGCGGTGGCTGTGCTTCAACAAAACAATGCAATCGCCTAGCGCTGAAACCTCTGATTTAGCTCGTCCCGCTCCCAAAGCCCCCTTCGCTTCGCCCTTCCCCCCGCGGGGGGGTGGAGTTAACTCAACAGCATTGAGTAGGGGGGGGAGACTGGCATCTTCGCTTGTTTCAGATTTTGCCCCCACGGTTTTTTGCAGTAAGCTGAGAAACGGCCCTGTAAATCCCTGCCCAGCACAGAGGTCGCCAAACACCGCGCCGGCCTCGACGGCAGCCAGTTGGTCCTTGTCGCCCAGCATTATCAGCCTGGCCTTAGCCGGCAACGCCTCCAACAGCTTGCACAGCAATGCCAAATCAATCATTGAGGACTCATCAATGACGACGACATCCACTGGCAGCGGGTTGTCCCGGTTATGGCGGAAGTACTGGGAATCCGGCTTGCTACCCAATAAGCGGTGCAAGGTGGAGGCAGTTTCCGGGATCGAACCGACAATGGCCTCCGGCAGGTCCAGCTTATATTTTTGTGCCCGGATAGAATCTTGCATTCTGGCTGCGGCTTTGCCAGTGGGGGCGGCCAAGGCAATGCGCAATCCTCCATCGGCTTGCGATTGCAGGGCGGCGAGGATGCGCACCACGGTCGAGGTTTTGCCAGTGCCCGGCCCCCCGGAGATGACGCAAAGCCTGCGCAACACGGCAATCGCGGCAGCGGTTTTTTGCCAATCAGGGCATTGCCCCGCATTATGGGCAAACAACCGGTCCAAGTCGGCCTTAAGGCGTTCCAAGTCACACTCAGCACAGATAGCAACGGCCTTGGCCAATAGATTTTCCGCCAGGTTATTTTCGTATTGCCAGTAACGTGCGAGGTACAGCCTATCCCCCTCGACTATCATGGGTTTGAAATCTCCGGGCTGGCCCACGACTGCGCTGGTGAATAGGGCTTGTTTCCATGCCAAAACAGATGGCAGGCGCAAACCGGGGCCGACTTCGCTACCGGCCCAAGTGCGCAAATCAAGGCAGACGTGGCCCTCGCCCAATGCATGGCAAGCCAGCTTCGCGGCCCATTCCACAGCGATATCCATGCCGGGGTCAAAGCGGCGCATGCAAGCGGCGAACTGGCGGTCTAGCGGGGTTTCGGAAATTAGCATTTACAGCGTTTTCAACGTCAACTGGTTACTTGATAAGGCATATGGTTGTGCCAGATATTTTTTCAATCAGAGCTTGTTTGAATATTCATTTTTAGTTAGTTTTTAAACATGAAAACGCTGTACTTGGCTGGGTGCTTCAATTTCGCCAACATCCAATGCCCCTAGGTTTTCAAAAGAAATTTTCATCATGTGTATGAACTGCTTTGCAAAATGATATAATCCAACAAGTAACTCTTCGATATTAAAAACGCTGTATATTATGACCGCTGACATCTATTCTTTCAAAACCAAAATGCTGAATGGCGATGAACTGGATTTCGCCCAATTCAAAGGGAAGGTGCTGTTGATTGTCAACACCGCAAGCCAATGCGGGTTTACTCCACAATATGCGGGGCTGGAACAGCTTTACCGCGTTTATGGGGACAAGGGGCTGGTTGTGATTGGTTTCCCTTGCAACCAGTTTGGCAAACAGGAGCCGGGAAATGCGGATGAGATAGGCGCGTTTTGCCAACTGAATTACGGTGTGACTTTCCCCATATCGGAAAAGGTGGAGGTCAATGGACCCGGCGCGCACCCCTTGTTTACCTATCTGACCAAGTCCTTGCCGGGGGCGCTAGGCACTCAAGCGATCAAATGGAACTTCACCAAATTCTTGATCGACCGGAACGGCAAGCCAGTCCAGCGCTTTGGCTCGATGGACAAACCCGAAAAAATCAGCAGGGATATCCAAGCTTTACTTTCGTGATTGTGGTAAGTCAGTCGTGGCTTTTAGATTTATCTTGACTCGGGGCGAAAGCTTTGATGCCGGTGAAAATCGGCCAAAACGCGGTTTCAGTGGCTATGGTCAAGGGCAGGACCGCACCGGCGACGACACGCTCAGCCATTGACGGCGGAAGTTTCATTGCAAAATCCTTGGCCAAGGTGTCATTGTCACCCATCACCAAAGCATACTGGAGCCTAGTGTCGTGAAATGCCAAGGGCCTTTTCTGGGAATCGGACAAAGGCCAATGATACGCAGGCTCCCCCGCACAGCCAGACAGCGACACGGAGAGAGTCAATACGGTGACAACGTACAATCTCATGTTACAGCGTTTTCATCTTTAAAATATACCTAAATAAAGGATATCCAGCTAACGTTTCAAGTTAACTGAATATCTTGCCCTTTCATTCCAGCTATCAAGTAACTCTTTGATGTTGAAAACGCTGTATAAGGTTAAATTAAACCCAACGACAGGCCGATGAACAGCAAAATGGCTGAAACCAGTAAAAACTTCAGGGTGTAGTCGGCGACGGTCCTCAACACATGGTCGCGCAGTCTGATGAAACGGGAAAGGGCGGCTAAATCTTTATCTTCCAATTCCGGTGGAAGGACTCCGTCCGGCGCACGGAAGGCAATATCGGCAGCAAGCCGGTTGCGCAGCAAATTTTCCAGCCGCTCGTAGGCCTGCCCGCAGAGAAAGGCCAATTCAAGCGGGTCAGTTTCGCCAACCCCCGTCTCTGTGCTGCGATGGGCGAGATTTAGCAGCTCATCCCGCAAATCGTCAGGCAAGTCATTGCCGAGTCTGCGAACATTGGCCTCCAAACTGCCTTCTGCCACGGAAAATCCATCCGCCAATAAAGTTTCAAGCCGTTGAATTAAAGGGTTAATGCTATATGTCATGAAGGTTTTGTCGTCTCCCAGTAGCGGCAGGAAGGGCAACGCCAGTGCAATTCGCTTCCGCTGAATCCACAATGGGTACATAGGTAGCGTGGGACATAGGAATACATGCGATCCAAGGCCCGGTCCAAGCGAATTAATACCTCTCGCTGTGTTTCCGCACCGTCTTCCAACAGAAAGCCGGTCAAAGTATTCAGCGATTTCAGGGTAGGATTGTTTTCCAAAACACGCATCATATGATCTATCGCTTTTCCCGCACCTTGTTCCGAACGGATACTCTCGGCCAAGGCCAAAGCGGCTGACTCGAATCCGTAGGTTTCGTATAGATAACCAAGATAGCCTATCAATTCCCCGACAGGTTTCTCCAAGCGATCATGGCAAATGCGCAAAGGTTCAATGATTTCTGGAATTACGTCGGATTTTTGCGATTCGACGCGTTTAAGCGTTTGCAGCGCCTCATCAAAGCGGCCCTCGCGCATTTCCAACTTCGCCATCAACAAACTAGCCCTAGCGCAACGGGGATCCTCCCGCAGGGCCTCTTCCAGCCATTGCCGGGAAACCTTCTCGCAGTCGGAGCAGAGGGTCTCCTCCGCCAATTCGCAAAGGAATTGGGCAACGGTTTCGCCCCTTCTAGGGGGCTTGCCCATTGCCTGCAATTGACGGGTACATTCCATCGCCTTACTCCATTCCTTTTCATGCTGGTAGATGTCCAGCAACTGTTGGAACGCCCCCCGGCGGGAATCTTCATGATCGACCAAATTCTGGAAAATGCTTTCCGCCCGGTCGAACAGCCCCGCCCGCATATAGTCCAGCCCCAGTTCGAATTGTGCGCTTTCCTGCTGCTGGGCATTGAGGTCTTCCCTGACAATCAGGGCTTCATGGATTTCAATGGCCTTTTCGATTTCGCCACGGCGCCGAAACAAATTGCCCACGGCGATATGAGTCTCGACCGTTTCAAAGTCATTCGTCAGCAAATCGACGAAGGCTTCTATGGCCTTATCCGTCTTTTCACTGAGCAAATAATTCAACCCACGACAGTAGGCCTTTCTCAGCGAGTGAGTATGCTCAATGAGATATTTGCGGGCGTAATGCCTTTGGGCGGCAAGCCATCCAGATGCGGCTGCAACAGGAAGAAGAAGGAATAACCATCCCTCCATCAGTCCTCGGCAGCATTGCCACCGGACAGATTGACCCTGTCCCTAAGTTCTTTTCCGGGCTTGAAGTGAGGCACGTATTTTGAGTTTAATTCCACCGAATCGCCTGTTTTAGGGTTGCGACCAACCCTGGGGGGGCGATAATGTAGGGAAAAACTGCCAAAGCCGCGTATCTCGATTCGCTCGCCGAATGAAAGCGCGTTGCTCATCTGTTCAAGCAGGGATTTGACTGCCAATTCCACTTCACCTTGCGGCAGGTTGTGGAATCTATTGGCTAATATTTCGATTAGTTCAGACTTAGTCACCTTACGTATCCATCAATAAAAAAGGCGGAGGGCAAAATAGCCCCCCGTCTTTAGCCAAAGAAGATTACTTCTCCATCTGTTCCTTGAACAAATCTCCTAGCGTGGGAGTGCTGGGTTGCTGATGTGAGTAGTCCTTGATTGCAGCATGCTCCTCCTCCTGGTCCTTCGCTTTAACGGAGAGCGAAATGGATTTACTCTTTTTGTCTACGCCAATGAACTTGGCTTCGATTTCATCCCCCACACTCAACTGGGTACGCGCATCCTCCAATCGGTCACGGGAAATTTCCGAAGCCCGCAAATAACCTTCCACACTGTCGGCGAGGGTGATAATCGCACCTTTGGCATCCACTTCCTTGACTACACCCCTGACAATTGCACCCTTGTCATGCCCTGCCAACCAGTTCTGGAAAGGATCTTGCTCAAGTTGTTTGACCCCCAAGGAGATACGCTCACGCTCAGGATCAATGGCCAAAATGACGGTTTCGACCTCATCGCCCTTCTTGTAGTTACGGATTGAGTCTTCGCCAGAGGTCGTCCATGAAATATCGGACAAATGCACTAGGCCGTCGATACCGCCATCTAGGCCTATGAAAATGCCAAAGTCGGTGATGGACTTGATGTTACCGGTGATCTTGTCGCCCTTTTTGTTGGTGGCTGCAAATTCTTCCCAAGGATTCGGCTTGCATTGCTTCATGCCTAAGGAAATGCGGCGGCGGTCTTCGTCAATGTCAAGCACCATGACCTCAACTTCCTCGCCCAACTGCACGATCTTGCCGGGATTGACGTTTTTGTTAGTCCAATCCATTTCGGAAACATGCACCAAGCCCTCGACGCCCTCCTCCAACTCGACGAAGCAGCCATAATCGGTGAGATTGCTGACCTTGCCAAAAAGGCGGGTGTTGGACGGATAGCGGCGGGCGATGTTCAACCACGGATCTTCGCCCAATTGCTTCAATCCCAAAGACACCCGGTTCTTTTCTTGGTCGTATTTGAGAACTTTGACTTTAATTTCCTGACCGATTTGCACCGTTTCCGAAGGATGGCGGACACGCTTCCAAGCCATATCGGTGATGTGTAACAGCCCATCAATGCCGCCCAAGTCAATAAACGCACCGTAATCCGTAAGGTTCTTAACCACGCCAGTGACGATGGCCCCCTCTTGCAAGCTTTCCAGCAACGCTTCCTTTTCGGCGCTGTATTCGGACTCTACCACTGCACGGCGGGATAAAACCACGTTGTTACGTTTTTGATCAATTTTAATGACTTTGAATTCGAGGTCACGATTTTCCAAAAATGTGGTATCGCGAACAGGACGCACATCGACCAAGGAACCGGGCAGGAACGCACGAAGAGAGCCAATGGACACGGTAAATCCTCCGCGCACTTTGCCGGTAATCCGACCAACAACAGTCTCGTTGACATCGTGGGCCTTTTCCAAGTCGCCCCAGGCTTTCTGCTTCTTCGCCTTATCGCGATTAAGCAAGGTATTGCCCATTCCGTCTTCAAGCATGTCGAGGGTGACATCAACCTCATCGCCAATGCTAACTTCCAGCTCACCTTCAGGGTTTAGGAACTGCCATTTCGGGACCACGCCTTCGGATTTAAGCCCTGCGTTGACCACGACATATTCCTGGGTGATATCCATCACCGTACCCGACAAGACGCTACCAGGGCGCATTTCGGACTTGGCAAAACTTTCATTCAATAAATCTTCAAAGCTTTCGCTCATGACAATCTTCTTTTACTCCGAGCAGACGGCAGGGCATCTGTTTGGATTTGGGTAGGGTTGAACATTTCGCCGTATTCCGGCGGCCAACTGACATTCGGTTGATTCAGGCTGCAAGCAGACCCAAGCAACGGTCAATGACTTCGTCGATACGCATATCGGAAGAATCCACTAACACCGCGCCATCGGCCATTTTCAGCGGCGCCACACTACGTTCCATATCGCGCCTGTCCCTTTCCTCAATCTCTTTTGCCAGACCCATTAGGCTAACATCTATTCCTTTCTCTTTCAACTGCTTAAATCGGCGTTTTGCACGCTCTTCGGCACTGGCGGTCAAATAAACCTTATATTTGGCCTCAGGAAATACCACCGTGCCCATATCCCGCCCGTCCGCCACCAATCCGGGAAATCTGCAAAATTCGCGCTGTTTTTGCAATAAAGCCTGCCGAACTAGGCCGTTGGCGGCAATTTTCGAGGTAATGTGCCCGCAGGTTTCGCTAGTAATGCGGTCCGTGATTGACTGTCCGTATAAAAAAACTGAAGGCGCTTCACCCGACCCGAAACGCAGATCCATTTTATTGGCGATGTCGACAATGCCGCCTATATCGTCCAATAGTACCCCGGCATCTTGCACCGCAATGGCTAGGGAACGGTAAATCGCACCGCTGTCAAGGTATTGCCAACCAAGCGTTTTCGCAATTGCCCGGCTAACCGTTCCTTTGCCGGCACCGGCGGGGCCATCCAGGGTCATGATCGGAATATTGTTGCTCATCCGCATCACTCCGTGCATACCATGATGTTCAACCCCAAACCCTTGGCAAGATTGACAAAGGTAGGAAATGAAGTATTAACGTTGGCGCAATCATTGATATAAATCGGCCCACTGGCACGCAGGCTGGCAATGGCAAAGGACATGGCAATGCGGTGGTCGCCGTGGGAATCCACCTTGCCACCCTTGATCGGACGCGGCTGGATAACCATACCGTCGGGCGTGGCGATGGCGTGAACACCCAAAGACTGCAAACCATCGGCCATGACCTGGATGCGGTCACTTTCTTTTACGCGCAGTTCTGCCGCGCCACTGAGCCGGGTCTCGCCGACCGCACAAGCGGCCGCTACGAACAGCACAGGGAACTCATCAATGGCCAAAGGGACGAGATTCTCGGGAATTTGCACGCCTTTAAGCCGGCTTGAACGGATGCGCAGGTCTGCCACCGGCTCGCCCCCGACCATTTGCTCATTGAGTATTTCGATGTTGGCACCCATCAGCCGCAGAATGTCGATGACACCGGTACGGGTGGGATTCACACCGACATGAAGCAGAGTCAAGTCCGCGTTCTCGGCAATCGCGGCCCCCACCATAAAAAATGCTGCCGATGAGATATCGCTAGGCACATCAATGTCTGCGGCTACCAGTTTGCCGCCTGGACAGACCGTAATGCGATTACCAACCTGTTTTACCGGATAACCGAAACCCGCCAACATCCGCTCGGTATGGTCGCGGGTGGGCGCTGGTTCGGTAACGCCAGTCTCGCCGTCAGCATAGAGTCCGGCGAGCAGCAGACAGGATTTGACTTGGGCGCTGGCAATGGGCATATCGTAATGGATGGCCTCCAGCGGCCCGCTGCCCCTGATTCTGATAGGCGCGGTCCCATTGGGCGATGTTTTGATTACCGCACCCATTTGCCGCAGAGGATCGGTCACACGTTTCATTGGACGTCGGCTCAGGGACGAATCGCCGGTCAAAACCGCATCAAATGACTGACCGGCCAGCAAACCTGAGAGCAGACGCATAGAAGTGCCCGAGTTTCCCAAGTAAAGTGGTTCATTAGGTGCCTTCAAACCGTGCATCCCGACACCGTGGACGGTGACAACCCCCTGCTCCGGCCCTTCGATTTGGACCCCCATGGCACGGAAAGCGTTCATAGTGGACAGACAATCCTCAGCTTCCAAAAAACCGGTGATGTGAGTCACTCCTTCGGCAATGGACCCCAGCATAATTGAACGGTGGGAGATAGATTTATCACCGGGGACACGGGCAACGCCGTGCAGGGTTCCTCCGGGAAAGACTCGGAAAATCACATTATTATTATTCATCAAAACACCACATATTTGGTTACAGCGTTTTCAACTGATAAATTACTGCCATAACAAACTCTTTCAGTTCGACCCAAGCTCGGGCAGTGACTGGGCAAGAAAGCGTTGCCGGGCATTACGGGCCGCGGAGAAATAATGCAGTAATTTTTCGGCTGGCTCAACGGAATTTTGCCCCATCATGCTCGCCACTTGCTTTAATTCCTCGCCCATTGAATTGAGCAAGGGAATGATCTGTTCGCTGTTAAGCAAGCAGATGTCCCGCCACATCGCAGGGTTACTGGATGCAATCCGGGTGAAATCACGAAAGCCAGCTCCGGCATATTGGAAAATTTCTTCCTGCTCGTCTTTCTTGCCCAACATATGCACCAATGCGTAAGCCAACACATGCGGCAAATGGCTGGTCGCTGCGAAGACTTGGTCATGATAGAGGGGTTCCATCAATGAAACCAATGCGCCTAACCCTGTCCAGAACTCCTCGACCAACCGTACTGCGGAGGGCGCTGTTTCAGTCGTTGGCGTTAAGATGACGCGCTTGCCCAAGTAAAGGCCATCCGTTGCGGCATCCACTCCGCTGCGCTCAGCCCCGGCTATCGGGTGGCCCGGGACAAAATTGGCAGGAATCTTGCCAAAGGCTTTCCCAGCGGCCCAAACAACACTTTGCTTAATGCTGCCGACATCGGTGTAAATTGCATCAGGCGACCACACCGGCTGCAAATCGCTAAATATCCCTTGAGTCGCCCCTACGGGCGTGGCAATCACCACCCAATCCGCCCCTTCCGCAGCATTGGCGAAATCCCCTGAGGAGTTTGCCTTAAAACCGGAATCAATGACACCCAACTCCACTGCCCTGGCCAAGTTTGCCGGGTCTGCATCCACACCTACAATTTCGCGGCAAAGCCCTTGCTTCCGTGCTGACTTGGCGATGGAGCCACCGATAAGCCCTACGCCTATAATACAAAGTTTTTCGATCATAAGGCCAAAACGCGATCCAATGCACTCAGAAACACTTGATTTTCCTTTTTCGTCCCGACCGTTACACGAAGATGGTTGGGGAGGCCATAATTGGCTATGGGACGGACGATTACCCCTTCACGCAGCAAAGCCTCGTAAACCGGAAGGGCAACCCGCCCCACATCGGCGGTAATAAAATTTCCCACCGACGGGATATGGGACAAACCCCGCTTTGCCAAAGCTTCGGTAAGCAGTCCAAGCCCCTCATGGTTCAGCAAAACCGTCCGTTGCAGATGCCCGTCGTCGGACAATGCCGCCTTCGCGGCAACTAGGGCTAAGGAATTGACGTTAAACGGCTGCCGTACCCGATTGAGCAAATCGGCTATGCATAAACTGCTGACCGCGTAACCCACACGCAAACCAGCCAAACCATAGGCTTTGGAAAAAGTGCGCGTAACGATAAGGTTTGGGTAACACTCCAGCCATTCGAGCGTGTTAGGGTAATCCGGCTCACTGACATATTCAAAATAGGCTTCGTCAACGACGGTCAGGGCATGTGCGGGAACTTTCTTTAAGAAACCCGCCAATTCGTCCCTTCCCAAGTACGTTCCCGTCGGATTATTGGGGTTGGCAATGAAAATTAGGCGGGTGTCCTCTTCGATCAACTGATGCATGGCATCCAGATCGTGACCATAGAGAGGTCCACGCGTACCGTCATGGGCCTTGGCAACATGTGCGTGTGCGCCTACCGCTTGCGTGACAATCGGATAAACGGCAAATGCGTGTTGCGAGAAAACCGCCGAGGTTTCCGCTGACAGAAAAGCACGGGCGGCCAATTCCAGCACATCATTGGAGCCATTCCCCAAGGTGATCTGCGCGGGGTCAATGCCGAGTTTTCCGGCCAAAGCCGCTTTCAAATCGAATCCGCCTCCATCGGGATAAAGATGCAGCGAGCCCGACTCCGCCTGTATGGCTTCCAAAGCCTTCGGACCAGGCCCCAGCGGGTTCTCGTTGGAGGCCAGTTTAATTATATTGGAAATTCCCAACTCCCGTTCCAACTCTGCAATGGGTTTGCCGGGTTGATAGGGGGTCAGCTTGCTTACGCCGGAAACGGCGAGTTGTTCAGGATGCATAACTCTTAGCCTCTTTGTGCTCTGTTTTCCATAGATTCTAAAAAATGCCGCGTGGATAAGAGCCTAGCAGCTTCAGCAGAAGCACATTTTTTTCCAAAGCCTTAAGTGCTTTTGCCAAGGATTCATCCTGCTGATGTCCTTCAACGTCGATAAAAAAAACATAATCCCACACGCCGCGGCGGGAAGGCCGTGATTCGATTTTGCTCATACTGATCGAATAACGTGCAAACGGCTCCAGCGTATTGTACAAAGACCCAGGGGAATTGTGGGTTGATATTAACAGCGATGTTTTGTCCTCTCCAGTAGGTCCGACCGCATGACGGCCCACGACCAGAAAGCGGGTCGTATTGTCCGGTTCGTCCTCTATATTCCGCTCCAGTATATCCAGCCGGTACAACTCGGCTGCCACTTCGCCTGCTATCGCGGCACTGTCTGGCTCAACAAAGGCGATGTGTGCGGCTTCGGCGTTACTGCTGACACTAATCCGCTCGGCATGGGGAAGGAAACGGTCCAGCCAGCGGCGACACTGTGCCAGTGACTGTTGGTGGGAAAACACCCGTCGAATATCCACCAAACCCCGCTCTTTGCTCATCAGATTATGATGTATGCGCAATGCCACCTCCCCGGCGATGAGCAGGGGCGAACGCAGGAAACTGTCCAAGGTGTGGGTGATCACCCCCTCCGTGGAGTTCTCAACCGGAACCACGCCATACTGGCAGGCCCCGCCCTCCACCGCACGGAAAATCTCGTCTATGGCCGGGTAGGGTTGCGCATTGATGGCGTGGCCGAAATGCTTGTAGGCCGCCTGCTGGGTGAAAGTGCCCTCGGGACCCAGAAACGCCACGGCAAGCGGTTTTTCCAAAGCAAGGCAGGATGACATCACTTCACGGAAAAAACGCACCACCGTCTCGCTGGAGAATGGCCCGGGATTGTTGGCCGCCACCCTGCGCAATACTTCGGCCTCCCGTTCGGGCCGGTAGAAGGACTCCACCTCGCCGCGGGCTTGCTTGGTTTCGGCCACTTTTTGTGCGCAAACCGCACGCCGACTGAGCAGTTCGAGTAACTGGTCGTCAATGGCATCGATTTGCCTGCGAATCTCCGCAAGCGCCGGATCGATCACCGCTGGGTTGTCATTGTGGTTCTCCACGCGCTGGCTTCCCGTGCTTTATCCAATCAAGCGCGCAGACAACACACCCTGGATAGAGCCTATCCTCTCCAATGTTTCCTGTGACAGTCTGTCCCCTAGGTCAACCAAGGTATACGCGTACTCTCCCCGTGACTTGTTCAGCAAATCGACAATGTTCAGATTGGCTTCGCCCAATGCGCTGGAAATTTGGCTGACCATATTGGGCACATTGGCATTGGTCACGCACAAGCGGCATACGGCCTCATCCGCACGGGGTGAAACCACTTCCGGGAAATTGACCGCATTGCGGATATTGCCGTTTTCCAGAAAGTCACGAATCTGGTCAGCCACCATCACCGCACAATTGTCCTCCGCCTCTTCAGTGGACGCGCCAAGATGCGGCAGCAGGATGACACCCTTGCTCCCCAGCAAAGCGGAAGTGGGAAAGTCGCAAACATAATTACGCAGCTTCCCCGCCTTAAGCGCGGCCAAAATCCCTTCTTCATCGACGATTCCAGACCGGGAAAAGTTCAACAACACAGCCGTGCTTTTCAACAGGTCGATGCGGGATGGGTTGATCAGATTGCGCGTATGATCGTTTAAGGGTACGTGCAGGCTGATAAAATCAGACCTGCCCACCAAATCGTCCACGCCCAATGCCTTTTCCACCGTGGAAGACAACTGCCAAGCGCTATCGACCGTCATCGAGGGGTCAAAACCAATAACCTTCATGCCCAAGGCAAGCGCGGCGTTTGCGACCTTGACGCCAATGGCACCCAAGCCGATCACGCCCAGCGTCTTCCCCGCCAGTTCGATCCCGGCGAAGTTATTCTTGCCTTTTTCCACTTTTTGGTTGATTGCATCATCGTCGCCGGGTTCCAGCTTATTGGCGAAATCCCACGCCTCGCAGATATTCCGGCTGGCCAGCAGCATACCGGCGATAGCCAGTTCCTTGACTGCGTTGGCATTAGCACCGGGGGCGTTGAACACCGGGATGCCACGCTGGGAATATTCGGCTACCGGAATGTTGTTCACCCCAGCCCCTGCCCTACCGACACACTTTACCGAGTCTGGGATGGCGATGCCGTGTAACTTGAACGAACGTAACATGATCGCGTCGGGATGCCGGATTTCCGAGGCAACCTCATATTTGTCACGCGCAAACCGGTTCAGGCCTACGGGTGAAATATTGTTGTAAGTCAGAATTTTGAACATGCAGCTTTGGTTCCTTTGCGCATCTTGCGCAGATTTTGTTAATTTGTGTAACTTTAGGACTTATGCAAAGCCCCGTTCGTGCTGAGCCTGTCGGAGCATGAATGGGCTTTGCGAATGCCGCTCACCCTTCGACAAGCTCAGGGCGAACGGTATTGGAAGACGCATTTGCGTAAGTCCTAGACTTCTGATGTTATGTAAGGGCATTAAAACCGTTGGCGGCAAAGGGTTGCCGCGCTATAGTCTAGCTTAACCGTTTTTCCGTTCAAATTCAGCCATGAACTCAATCAGCGCGTCCACTCCCGCCGCTGGCATTGCATTATAAATGCTGGCGCGCATCCCGCCTACCGAGCGATGGCCTTCTAGGGAAACCAATCCGGCAGACTTGGCCTGAGCGGCGAAAGTTTTCTCCAACTCCGACTTAGCCAAGGTGAAAGGCACATTCATACGCGAGCGGAAAGCCGGTTCCACCGGGTTGGCATAGAACGGAGACGCGTCAATGGCAGCATACAACTTGGCCGCCTTGGCCTGGTTATGTGCCTCAATCGCCGCCAAACCGCCCTGTGCTTGCACCCATTCCAACACTAGCCCGAGCAAATACCAATTATAGGTGGGCGGGGTGTTGAGCATGGAGCCGTTTTCGGCCTGGACCTTGTAATCAAAAATGGAAGGCGTGATCGGCAGAGCCTGACCGATCAAATCATCGCGCACGACGACCACGGCAATGCCGGACGGCCCCATGTTTTTCTGCGCGCCCGCGTAAATCAATCCGAATTGGCTCACATCCACCGAACGTGACAGGATATTGGACGACATATCGCAGACCAAGGGCAAACCGCCCGCATCGGGTATTTCCTGAAACTCCACGCCGTTGATGGTTTCATTCGACGTGTAATGCAAATAGGCGGCATCCGGGTCGATTTTCCAATCCGCCCTGGCTGGAATATTCTTGAAGCCATTTTCTTTGGAACTGGCGACGACCTTCACTTCCGCATATTTTTTGGCCTCACTAATGGCCTTGCCCGACCAGATTCCCGTGTTGACATAATTGGCAACGGTTTTGCCGCGCAGCAAATTCAACGGGATGCCAGCAAACTGCCCAGTCGCGCCACCCGGCAGGAACAGCACTTTGTAATTGGCAGGAACGCCGAGTATTTCACGGAAATCCGCCTCGGCCTTTTCGGCGATGCTAACATAATCCTTGCCGCGATGGCTCATTTCCATCACCGACATGCCCGACTTGCCCCATTCGAGCAGTTCCGCCTGGGCGCGCTGCAATACTTCCTCCGCTATCGTCGAAGGGCCGGCACTGAAGTTGTAGACTCTGGACATATAAACCTCTTAGGGTTAGTATTAATAATATTTTCTTGACACCACGCAGCGCGTGGTGTCAAGAAAATAGATATGTACAGCATTTTCATCTTTATAATACACCTAGTAAAGAATATTAAGCTAAGTTTCAAGTTAACCGAATAACTTGCCATTTCATTCCAGCTATCAAGTAACTCTATTGATGTTGAAAATGCTGTAAATACCTTATTATAATAGGGCAGTATTGGAAGCATGAACAGGTTTAGGAACAAGTCTATTACTTATTAGATGATCCAACGTATTGATGAGCTTCAGCATAGATTCGCAAGGCAATGGCCATTTGGTTCTCGGCTTCCTCTCCTTGGCTTTGAAACCATTTCAACGTATTGGCATCAACACGAACAGCAACGACAGATCTATCTGTTGAGGGTAAGCGCAATGTTGCCCGAATTAATTTAGATTCCATTAGTATGTTTAAAATTTATAATTAATGCTTCAATAACTGGATTTCTATTTTCTTCTTTACCACCTACATGGTAAAAATGTTGTTGAGTGAGAACATTAAAATTAGACCATAATGATTGAATATATTCATTGGAACGATAATCATTATGATGCCATGTTGACAAAACAAATAATCCACTAAAGACAGCTAGCTTTTCGAATAGCTGTTTTTCATGGCTATCGTCCCAACCATTGAAATAATCCACATGCCGATCTATATAAGGCGGATCACAATAAATTATATCATGCGGTGTCGCATCAGTAATAGTTTTAGAAAAGTCTTGGCATCTGAAGGTAAAATCTTTCGCCATTAACAAACTGCTGACATATGCAACTTGATTAACTATTTTTGTAATATAGGCTTTGGAGAAGCGTTGAGGTTTTCTACAAAATGGTATATTGAAGTCTCCTTTTTTATTGAAACGAATCATTCCATTAAAACCTGCCCGATTAAGAAATAGGAAATCGAGCGGTGAATGGTATGAATTAAAGCGGTCTCTAACAAAATAATAGTGTTCTTTGCCCTTAGACAATAGCTTTTCACCTTCACTTACAAGATAGTCCTTAACAATTTCTTGAGTTATATCACCATTGGCAATACTGGAATAAAAGTTGACTAAATGCGGATTTGTGTCGCAGAGAACCGCTCTGTGCGGTGCGATGTTAAACGCCACGGCTCCGGTACCCATGAATGGCTCAATCCAAGTGCCATTAAATCCGCCGGGGATGACGCTCCTAATCCAAGGAACAAGCTTTGTTTTAATTCCTTGGGATTTGATTGGAGGCACATTAGTTTTTGTCATTAGGTTTCAATATTTCTCTATTCTACAATCAATGAAACATCTCCATTTCTATAATTCCTGTAAGTTGTTTTGAAATCAAACGCAAACCTAATAAATTCATCGTTGGCTTTTACAAATGATATATCAGGGTAATAATTCTGGTGGTCAGCAAGAACTATTTTATAACCATTGACTTGAGCAAACTGAAGGATTTTTGGAAATAGATGAATTTTAAGAATCTTAGAAACAATTTTGGTATCTGCCGAAATAGTGTAGACATTTTTGAATATATCAATGAAGCCCTTCACTGTCCATTGACCATAACATGATATTCGTTCATAGTGTTATCCAAGAAAAACCAGATACAGACTTTATCCTGATTGCATTGGGCAAGAAGCAGGAGCTTCCGAGACGTGGGTTCCCAATCTGGAGATTGGGAACCAGCCAAAACTATTCTCCGTCTGGAGATGGAGACGGCTTATCTCCTTCCTCAACGACAGGTGATTCCTCTACTTCGACCTCGACACTCTCCTCCTCCCCCTCCGGCAAATTGGCAATCCGGTCCACGCCGACGACTTTTTCCCCCGGACTCAGTTTGATGACGGTGACACCTTGAGTGTTGCGGCCTACCACGGAAATTTCATCCACACGGGTGCGGACTAAGGTGCCGGCATCGGTGATAATCATGATTTCGTCAGTGTCCTCCACCAAGGTCGCACCGACTAAGGCACCGTTGCGGGCGGAGGTTTGGATGCTGATGACACCCTGGCCACCACGCGCATGGCGGGGGAATTCCTCCAAGGCGGTGCGCTTGCCGTAACCGTTTTCGGTGATGTTCAACACTGTGCCGGAACTGGAAATAATCAGGGCAATGACCTTTTGGCCTTCTTTCAGGGACATGCCACGCACACCCGTGGCGGTGCGGCCCATTGCCCGCACATCGGTTTCCTTGAAGCAAACCACTTTACCGTCGCTGCTGAACAGCAACACATCCTGTTCGCCATTGGTGATGGCGACATTGACCAGATGGTCGTCCTCGCGCAATTCGATGGCAATTTTGCCGGTTTGCCTCTGGCGCTCGAATTCGTTCAATGGCACTTTTTTGACCGTGGCCGATGTGGTCGCCATGAAGATGTAATGTTTGTCATCAAACTCGCGCACAGGAAGAATGGCATTGATGCGCTCGCCCTCCGCCAGCGGCAGCAAATTCACGAAGGGTCTGCCCCGTGCGGTGCGGCTGGCCACCGGCAAGTCATAGACTTTGAGCCAGTACACTTTACCGGTGCTGGAAAAGCACAAGATAGTATCGTGGGTGTTGGCGACGATGAGCTTTTCGATGTAATCCTCTTCCTTGGTCGGTGCCGCCTGCTTGCCCCGCCCGCCGCGCCTCTGCGAACGGTAATCGGTCAACGGTTGCGACTTGACATAGCCTTCGTGGGACACCGTCACCACCATGTCTTCTTCGGTGATTAGATCGCCTGCGGACAGGTCCAGGCGGTCTTCCAGAATCTCGGTGCGGCGTTTGTCACCGTACTGCTCGCGCACCGCGACTAATTCATCCCGTATCACTTCCATTAGCCGCTGGTCGTCGGCAAGAATCAGTAGCAATTCGTCAATCTGCTCCAGCAAGATTTTATATTCTTCAATGATTTTGTCTTGCTCCAACCCGGTCAGGCGGTGCAGGCGCAGGTCGAGGATGGCTTGGGCTTGGACAGTGGAAAGCCGGTAGCCCTCACCGCCTAGCCCATAAATGGCTTCCAAGTTGTCGGGGCGGGAGCGGGAAGCCTCATCCGCCCGCTCCAGCAACACCGATACCACACCGGGCAGCCAAACTCTTGCTAACATCCGCTCTTTTGCATCCGCCGGGGTCGGCGATGACTTGATTAGATCAATGATCTCGTCGATATTGGCCAGCGCCACCGCTTGGCCTTCCAGTATATGGGCGCGCTCGCGGGCCTTGCGCAATTCAAACACTGTCCGGCGGGTGACCACTTCGCGGCGGTGGTCTACGAAGGCGACCAACAGCTCCTTCAGATTCATGCAACGCGGACGCCCATCCAACAAAGCCACCATGTTGATGCCGAAAACGGTGCCCATCTGGGTCTGCTGATACAGGTTGTTCAGCACCACTTCAGGCACTTCATTGCGGCGCAGTTCAATCACCATTCTCATGCCGTCCTTGTCCGATTCGTCACGCAGCCCGGAAATACCCTCCAGCTTGCCTTCCTTGACCAATTCGGCTATTTTCTCCAACAAGCGGGCTTTATTGACCTGATAAGGCAATTCGTTGACGATAATACTTTGCCTGCCGCCCTCCTCACCCTCAAAAGCGCAACGGGCGCGTAAGTAAATGCGGCCACGCCCGGTAAGATAAGCCTCACGGATGCCGCCGGCCCCATTGATGAATCCGTAAGTCGGAAAATCAGGGCCTGGGATATAGCGCATCAAGTCATAAATGCTGACATCAGGATTTTCGATCAGGGCCAGACAAGCGCTAATCACCTCGCTAAGATTATGCGGGGGAATATTGGTTGCCATGCCGACGGCGATACCAGCCGAGCCATTGATCAACAGATTGGGAATTCGCGTCGGCAGGACCGAAGGCTCGCGTTCGGATTCGTCATAGTTGGGCACGAAATCAACTGTTTCCTTGTCTAAATCGGCAAGCAAATCGTGCGCGATGCGCGCCATGCGAACTTCGGTGTAACGCATTGCGGCTGGGGGGTCGCCATCCACGGAACCAAAGTTGCCTTGCCCGTCGACCAGCATGTAGCGCAAAGAAAATGGCTGGGCCATGCGGACGATGGTGTCGTAAACCGCCGAATCGCCGTGTGGGTGGTATTTACCAATCACGTCACCGACTACGCGGGCGGATTTCTTATAGGGCTTGTTCCAGTCGTTGCCCAGTTCCTGCATGGCGAATAGAACTCGACGATGCACTGGCTTCAACCCGTCGCGGGCATCAGGCAACGCACGTCCTACGATCACGCTCATGGCGTAATCCAAGTAGGACTGCTTCATTTCGTCTTCTAGGTTTACCGGGATGATTTCTTTGGCGAATGAGGACATCAGGACCGTTAATTGTGCGATTCGGAGCAATAAAGCAGGAGAGGGTTTCGCTTTTTTCAAAGGCGAACAGGCTAATTTCTGTGGGCCATCTATGGCACACGCTTCAACAACGGCCAATTATACCAAATTAGGGCGTATGATGGCGTTATTCAATCACTCAGAACCCGCAAGCTACGATGATTTCTTGTTGCCCATCTGGAAAAACATGGCCTTTAAGCGCAGCCTTGATTGCCATGCTGTTATTTGCGCCTGCGGCACGGGTCCAAGCGGAGACCTTGCGCTCCCAATTGGAAGCCCTAGGCAAAGAGACTGGTGTTCGCATTGATGGCTTGGATAGGGTTGGTGACGAGCCATCCATTCCAGCCGAGGGGGACGTTGCCCAACGCGTTAAATCCTTGCTTGCAGATTACAATTTCATGATCGTTGGCCAAAACGGCAAGATCGAACGAGTGACAATCACCAGCGTAAAGGATGTCGCCCCAAAACCCAAAAGCAGCGGAGTGGTAAAAACTCAGCGCATAGGTATCCACCATCAGGTTCTAGCAACGCTTCTAGGTCCAAACAACATTGAAATTGCAAGCTCGCTGCTGGTTGACACGGGTGCGACGACCTTGGTGCTGCCGGCATCCATGCTTCTGCAGTTGGGCTTTAGCCGGGAAAATCTGCGAGAGGGTATCAGCCAGACCGCCGCTGGTTCCATTCCGGTCAAAACAGGCATCCTCCACTCGGTGCGGGTTGGCGATGTGTCGGTCGAGAATGTGCCCGTCAGTTTCATCAGTGACCAGAAACTCAGCGGTGTGCGCCTATTGGGAATGAGCTTTCTGAACCGCTTCCGCTTTTCCTTAGACGATGCCAATAATGAATTGCAGTTGATGCCAAAGTAAGCCGGTCGTTAAGGTCCATAAGTAAGGGTTCATAAGTTTTTTAACAACTACTTTAGTAAAATGCCGTTTTTCATACCCTCCTTTGGAGAAAACCCCTATGCCTATCCGCTACGCACCCTATGCGGTCGCGCTTTGCCTTGCCTACACCGGAATCAGTTTTGCGGAAAACTACACCATAGATTCAAAACACACTTTCCCAAGCTTTGAAATCAGCCATATAGGTTTTTCCACACAACGGGGTCGCTTCGACCAAACGAGCGGAACCATACTACTGGAACCGAAAAGCGAATGGGGTTCCATCCATGTCAACATAGATGCCAATTCCATCGACACCGGCCTGCCTGAATTAGAGGCGAAGCTGAAAGAGGCCGATTTTTTTAATACAGAAAAGCACCCCTCGATCACCTTTGTTTCCACACAAGTCAAATTCTCTGGCGAAACGCCTATTGCCACCGAAGGAACCTTGACCCTGCTTGGCATCAGCAAGCCTATACTCTTAACCATCGAGCGTTTCCATTGCGGAGTGCATCCTATCAATAAGCGCAATATCTGCGGTGCCGATGCCACCGGGCTGATCAAGCGCAGCGACTTCGGCATGAAGGCCTTCCTCCCGTTTATAGGCGATGAAGTGAAGTTGAATCTTCAAGTGGAAGCTTTTTTGGATTGAGATGCGGTTAATCTTGCCGACTATGCTCTATTGTTGATAAAGTGCGCGCTTGCCAAAACCTTATCCTAATTCTTTAGCGGCGATAATTGCCATGAACCACACCAAAACCCGCTTCGCCCCCAGCCCCACTGGCCTCCTGCATCTGGGAAATGCCCGCACGGCTTTGTTAAGCGCTCTGTTTGGGGAGCGCTTCCTGCTACGCATAGAGGACACCGACTTGGAACGCAGCCGTAGCGAATTCGTTGCGGAACTGCTGGACGATATGCGCTGGATGGGGCTGGCATGGGATGAGGGACCGCAATCTGCCAAGGCCAACGCCGACTATTTTCAATCAAAACGCAGCCAAGTCTATGCACGCTATTACGAACAATTGGAACTCAAAGGACTTGCCTATCCTTGCTTTTGCACCGCCACGGAATTGGAGGTTTCCCGCAAGGTCCAGCTCAGCGCGGGCCAGCCGCCGCGCTATGGCGGAAAATGCGGACGCCTGAATCCTGAGGATGTCGAGCGCCGACTGCAAAAAGGACTGCAAGCAACTCTGCGCTTCCGTGTGCCGCACGACGAAACGGTGGAATTCAACGACCTCGTGCGTGGCGCGCAGAAATTCGACACCGATGACATTGGCGATTTCATCATCCGCCGTGCGGACGGCACACCGGCTTTTTTCTTTTGCAACGCCATTGATGATTCGCTGATGGGGGTGACCCATGTGTTACGCGGCGAAGACCATCTGAGCAATACCCCGCGCCAGTTGCTGATACTCAAGGCACTGGGGCTTCCAGCACCTGCATACGCACACATTTCTCTGGTGCTAGGCGACGATGGCGCCCCGCTCTCCAAACGCAACGGCAGCCGCAGTCTGAACCAGCTGCGCGAGGAGGGTTATTTTCCCCTGGCCCTGCTGAACATGCTGGCCCGCGTAGGCCACCACTACGAAAATGAAGGCTTGCTGAGTCTCAATGAACTAAAACAGCATTTCGACATCAGCCATCTGGGCAAATCCCCATCGCGATTCGACATAGCCCATTTGCAGCATTGGCAGGAAGAAGTGGTGCGGGTGGCTGATGACGAAACTCTGTGGCAGTGGTTGCACAAAGAAACCCAAGCCTTGGTGCCCATGCAAAAACACGTATTATTCATGGATATTGTCAGAACCAACTGTGTATTTCCGAATCAGGCGGACGAATGGGCTAAAATTCTCTTCACCGACGAATTGGCACCCACTGTTGAAATAGCCAATATTGCGCGACAGGCGGGCGAGGCGTTCTTTCTCTCCGCGCTGGATGCCGCTACGGCGGCAGGGGAGGATTTCAATACATTCATGGGTCAATTGAAAGCAAAGTCCGGAGCCAAGGGCAAGGCTTTGTTCATGCCACTGCGGGCAGCACTGAGTGGCCGCACAGACGGCCCCGAACTGGCGAAGCTTTACCAAGCGCTGGAACCCCAACTATTGCGCAAGCGGCTGGCGGAATATGCGGGTGTGGCAGGTTAATTGCCTCTGCCGGAATAAACATCACCCTAAATTAGGTCGTTGGAATGACTGTAGGTGCGAATTTATTCGCCAAACCATGCATCAATGCGAATAAATTCGCACCTACAATTGGGGATAATTCGACATGTGGCAAATTGAGGAGCATCGTCGCGTCGATAAACAGCTAACGGAGGATATCCCACTTGAAGTGTTAAAGCGATATGAAAAGTGGAAAGACGTTGCAAGACTTTCAGGTCCGCCTGGCTTACGTGCTATTAAGGGTTTCCATGATGAAGCTTTGTCTGGCAAGTGGAACGACCCCGATCTTCTAGGCTAGGGCTTCAGTGGCGAGTGATTTATCGAGTTACCGCCCATATTTTGTTAATTCAGGTGGTACAAGTAACTGCCCACGATTATAGGAAGATTTGATATGAACGAATTCCATCCTGCCAAAAAGAGGGTAGATGTTTCGATTGGTGAATCTGTCCGTATTATGCGAGAACTCCAAGAACTGAGCCAGAACCAACTCTCTTCAATTACGGGCATATCTCTGATTACTCTTTCTGAGATTGAAGAAGGGCGGATTAATCTTGATATAGAGACAGCGAAGCTTCTTGCCATTACCTTAAAATGTCATCCAGCAGTACTTGTTTTTCCAGGCTGGGAAGTTCCCTATGAATCGGCGGCATAACACTGGAAAGGTATAGTGCCACCAAATTAGCCAAATAGTTTGAGTGGCATGTGGAAAAATTAAATTGTCGTCACCCCTATCCCCCAACCCTTCACTAGGCGTCAGTGCAATCATCTTTGACCAAGACGAGCGAGTCCTGCTGATTCGGCGCGGCAAACCACCCGCAGCGGGTTTTTGGCATGTCCCCGGCGGCAAATTGGAAGCCGGTGAAAGCTTAGTGGAAGGGGTTCGGCGGGAGGTCAAAGAGGAAACCGGGTTGGACGTGAACATTGGGCCAATCATGGCCGTGGTCGAACGCAGGCAAGAAGGCTTCCATTATGTGATCGTCGATTTTTTGGCCCGCCTTGCCAACCCTGACCAAACAGACCTACTGGCCGCCGATGATGCCGATGCTGCTGCTTGGGTAGCAGAAAACGAATTAGACAAATTTCCCATCGCCGAGGGGCTGTTGCCCATTCTGGAACGGGCCAGACTGGCTCACCGGGGTGAAAGGCTGGGGCTAGTCGATGCGGACGGCTTAGGCACGGATTTTATTCCTACTCACTGACGTTACGCAGAGGCCCCCGGTGCTGTTATCGGCAAAGGATTGCCGACCTACGGCGATTAGTTTTGGAGTGCCAAGGCTTGCCTTGGCAGGCAAAGCGAGCTTTGCCACTCCATGCGTAATATCAGCTACTCAAACATATCCATCTGCGGTTTAACCGGCTTAGGCGGGCTGAACAGTCCGATGTTTAGAGGCTCAGGCTGGACGAACCCCAAGCGGTTACAGGTTTTTGTGAAACGCTGCTTGATCATTTGGGCAAAGACACCACAGCCCTCCATGCGCTCACCGAAATTCGAGACATTCTCGCGCCCGCCCCGCGATTGGCGCAGCAGACTCATCACATGCGTGGCGCGTTCGGGGTAATTGGCCTCCAGCCATTCGACAAACAATTCCTTAACCCCCAGCGGCAAGCGCAGAAACACATAGGATGCCATGCAAGCCCCGGATTGTTTGGCGAGCTTCAGCACCTTCTCGATATCCTGGTCGGTCAGTGCTGGGATGATGGGTGCGACGATCACGCCTGTTGGGATGCCCGCCTCGCTCAATTGGCTCACTATCGCCATCCGCCGCAGCGGAGAGGCCGCCTTGGGTTCCAAGCGCCGGGCGATTTCAGGCTCCATGGTGGCTATGGATATCATCACGCGAACCAAATTATTCTCCGCCATGCAGGCCAATAGATCGATATCCCGAGAAATCAAGGCTCCCTTGGTGGTGATGGTTACAGGATGCTTGAATTCGGCCAGCACTTCCAAAACTTGGCGCGTCACTCGCTGCTTTTGCTCTAGCGGTTGGTAGGGGTCGGTATTCGCCCCCAAGGCCAAAGGCGCAGGCCGGTAATTGGGCCGGGACAGTTCTTGGCGTAAACGCTCCGCCGCATTGTCCTTGACCACAATCTTAGTCTCGAAATCCAAGCCGGCTGAAAGCCCGAGATATTCATGGGTCGGACGCGCATAACAATAAATGCAGCCATGCTGGCACCCGCGATACGCATTGACCGAGCGGTCGAATGGGATGTCCGGGGATTGGTTGTAACTAATGATCGACTTGGCCTGTTCGAAAGAAAGCTCCGTCTTGATCGCGGCAGTATCCACTTCCCATTCCTCCTCCCCCAGCAAAACCTCGGCGGAGCGGGTTAGCTTGAGAAATCGGGAATCGGGATTGGAGCAAGCCCCATGCCGGGAGAGAGGCGTTTTACTGGACAGGCGCATCAATGGTATAACAACGGTTAAAGCAAGGCTTATACTAACCCAACTCAAGCAAATGTAAAGCCATAATACAAAGGCAATCACTCCCTATCGAAACCGCAACATGCTAAAAATCCATAACACCCTAACGCGCCAAAAAGAAGAGTTCGAGCCACTGGAACCCGGCAAAGTCCGCCTCTACGTCTGCGGCATGACCGTTTACGACTACTGCCACTTGGGCCATGCGCGGGTCATGGTCGCCTTCGACACCGTGGTGCGCTACCTGCGCCATTTGGGGTATGCCGTGACCTATGTGCGCAACATCACCGATATCGACGACAAAATCATCAAGCGGGCCAAGGATAACGGTGAACCCACCGATGCCCTGACCGCACGTTTCATTAACGCGATGCACGAGGACGAACGTGCCTTGGGCGTGTTGTCGCCGGACCACGAACCCCGCGCCACCACCTCCATCGCCGAAATTATCCGCATGATAGACAAGCTGATCGAACGCGGCTACGCCTACATCGGCGGCAATGGCGACGTGTTTTATGCGGTTGGCAAATTTGCCGGCTACGGCCAGTTGTCCGGCAAAAATATTGATGAACTGCGTGCCGGCGAGCGCGTGGACGTGGACCAGGCCAAGCGTGACCCGCTGGACTTTGTGCTATGGAAAATGGCAAAACCCGGCGAACCCTATTGGCCATCCCCTTGGGGCGATGGCCGGCCCGGTTGGCATATTGAATGCTCCGCGATGTCCACCTGCTGCTTAGGGAATCATTTCGACATCCACGGCGGCGGCATGGACTTGCAATTCCCCCACCACGAAAACGAAATCGCCCAATCCGAAGGCGCGACAGGGGAAAAATTCGTCAATTTATGGATGCATAACGGCTTTGTGCGCGTCAACGAGGAGAAAATGTCCAAGTCCTTGGGCAATTTCTTCACCGTGCGTGAAATCCTCGCCCGCTACCGCCCTGAAACCGTGCGCTTCTTTATCCTCAACAGCCACTACCGCAGCCCATTGAATTACTGCGATGAAAATCTTGACGAAGCCCATGCGGCATTGACGCGGCTTTATACTGCACTGAGGGGGTTAGGTTCTACGATTCCCCCCTTTGGAAAAGGGGGGGCAGGGGGGATTTCTCGGCCATTGGGCAGTGTTCGGGAAGACGATCATGCCATCCGTTTCGAGGAAGCCATGCAAGACGACTTCAACACCCCACAGGCCATCGCTGTGCTGTTTGACCTGGCCCGCGAAATCAACCGGCAGAAAACCACGAACGAATCGGCGGCTTTGGAATTGGCTGTTTTATTGAAATCATTGGCTTCCGTCCTTGGCCTGTTGCAAGAAGACCCGGAAAACTACCTGCGTGGTGATGCCGAAGACGGCTTGAGCGCCGATGCCATAGCAACATTGATCGAACAACGCCTGCAAGCCCGCAAGACTAAAAACTGGAAAGAATCCGACCGCATACGGGACGAACTCAAGGAGCAAGGGATTATTTTAGAGGATACCCCGCAAGGCACAAGTTGGCGTAGGGGTTAATTCCGTAGGCCGGAATTAACCCGCGCCAGAGGGCGTTTCCGGCGAAGAAATCCGCATTTGTCGAGGGTGCTCTTCGTGCGGCGGAAAGGCATCCCCCCCTTTGAAAAAGGGGGGCTAGGGGGATTTTCTGCCATACTAGCTTGCGTGGCTAGTTCTACAAATCCCCCTCGGCCCCCTCGCTTCGCTCTCCCCCTTATCCAAAGGGGGAGGCAAAGTCACTGCGTAACATCAGTTAGTAACTCAATACCTTCGCCAAGCTGGTGCTTGGGGTTCCCAATGGGAACGCCAAGCACCAGCTTGGCTCTTATGTCGGCGGTTCTGTGCCAAAATTGGAGGTCTCTCAAGATATTGGCGAAGGTATTGTAACTTTTAGAACATAAATCGAACGCCACTCCCCAGCGACATTCCCGTTTCTTGGCCTGCCTAATCTGCACCGGGTTTACCTGGACCGATTGCCGCTGCTCGACAGCGCAACCCAAAGCTTTGGCTAATCGCCCTGATTGTCACCGATGCCGCAAACATAAGCCCCATCGTGCGGAAAGTCCAAGCCCATTGGGAAAGCCACCCTGCCGACGGCATCGACTGGCTGGAATTGCTAGAGACCGTGTTGGTCTATAAACTACCCACATTCACCCGCGAGGAGATTCAAAAGATGTTTGGCTTAAATGATGTCGATTTAAAGACAACCCGATTTTATCAAGATGTGTTTGGGGAAGGGCTTGTGGAAGGGCGTGTAGAAGGCGAAGCGGCCATGTTGTTGCGCCTGTTGGAACGCAAATTCAACCCCATGCCGGAATCCGCCCGCCAGCGCGTTGCAAGCGCCGATGCCGAAACCCTGCTAGTGTGGGGTGAGCGTGTCCTTGATGCCAACAGTCTGGACGAGATTTGGGGGCATTAAGGCATACAGCGTTTTTTCCTAATTGATGTTAGGCATGGGTACCGCAACCGCTAGAGGCAAAGGGTTGCCTCATGTGGAGTGCGGCGACTTGACCAGTCTTTCGAACCATGCGGCGACAAGTCGCCAAACTCTATATACAGGTTCATTAGGTCAATACCTTCGCCGATAACGTGGAGACCTCCAATTTTGGCACAGAACCGCCGTTCTAAGAGCCAAGCTGGTGCTTGGCGTTCCCATTGGGAGCGCCAAGCACCAGCTTGGCCTTTGGATGGGATGTTGTTTATTGGATATCCGCTTAGATGTCACCAGGCCGGGGAGAATGCCCGCATGATTAAGGCGACAACCCCGCCCAAAATAAGACCCATCATCCATCTGACCAAGGTCAACTCGCCGCCTAGCCTCGTTTCTATCGGGTCAATCTTGGCCTCCATCCGCTCTATATCGCGTTTGGTGGCGAGTTCGGCTTCCCCCCTAAGCATCCTTGAACGCCTCGGCGATGCCTTCGGCTTGCCGTTGCTCAAAACCCGCTTCTTGCAACTTGCGGACGAATTTGAGCGTGTCGAAGGTGATAGTGGCCATAGTGCGGTCCTCTCAGCGTGGAAGGTGGTATACAGCGTTTTTTAATATCACACGTTACTGGACAAAACCAGCAATTCTCAGTTTGGCTCAAGGCCCCGTCGTTTCGGCAGGGATGCCGAAACCCAGGCCAAGGACGGTAACAAGACTACGGATTCAAGCCCATCATAATCAATGAGTTGCCATCCCTAGTCACCGGATTGGCTCACCACGTCCATGTGCCTCGGGCTACACCCCACGCTTTGAGCATCCAAATTCGTTCCAGACGACAAGTCGGCGCATCCCTGCTGAAATGACGGGGTTGTATTTATCGTTTACAGCAATACCTTCGCCAAGCGGGTGCTTGGCGATCCCAATGGGAACGCAGCACCAGGTTGGCCTTTATATCGGCGGTTCTGTGCCCAAATTGGAGGTCTCTCACGATATTGGCGAAGGTATTGTTACAGGAGACAGCTCAGAAATTACACAAGTGGACCCAACAACCAAGCGAAACCCCAGATCGAAGTTTCGACCATAGGGTTGGTCCATGAAGCGGATCGCACAGCGGATGCGGACGGTGCTATCACTCCAAGAACCGCCGCGAATATAATAACAACCATTCTCTTTCAAAGTCCACTCCCAAACATTGCCAGCACAATCCTGCAAACCATCGGGGCTGGCACCTTGCACAAAAAGCCCTACCGCAGTGGTACCAAGGTCCTTTGCATCTTTCCCCCAAGAATCCCGGCAATTCACATAAGCTGCCTTGAAGTTATTCCCCCAAGGAAATTTATGCCCGTCCACACCCCGCGCTGCCCGCTCCCATTCGTCATTAGTAGGCAGACGAACACAATAGTCATCAGGGATATCGCCAGTCAAACCAAACGCCTCAGGATGGTCTAACACTTGGGTTTGTAGCCAGCGGCAATAAGCTTGCGTTTCATAAAAACTGACACCAACGACGGGCGACAAAGGATTCGCCCATCCGTCAGCCTCCCAAAGACTGGGTTGTTGCCACTGGTTTTCGATGGACATGCTCCACCCTTCCACGGTCCAGAATGCTTGATTATAGTAGCCACCTGCTTCGATAAAGCGCCGGTATTGGGCATTTGTCACCGGGTATTTGCTTATCCAATAATCATGCTGAATCGTTGTCGGGATTTTGTCCTCACCACACAGAAATGTCCCCAGTGGAATGCGTATTAACATGTCTAAATCAACCGGCAACCAGCCCGAATCGCCCAGCAACAGGCCAGCGCGGCGGCGTATGAGCAAGGTTTGCATTTCGTCTTGACCCAAAGCCAGATAGATTTGCCGGGCCATGCTATTGCCGACTACCCTCGCACCTACATCGTTCAGGGCTGAATAGGCAAAAAATATCGCGTCGGACCCTAGTTGCAACAGGTTTTTCAGCACTGCATTGGCCTTCTCCCGGTCGTTATTGACCACGGCCATCACGCCGATTGCCAGCAACAGGGTTTCCCGCCATTGTTCGGGCTGTTGTAGATAGGTGGGGAAAAGTTTCAATAACTCAGCTTCGCTCTCCAAAGCCAAGCCGAAACCGGCCAAATACTCTTCAAAAGTCAGATGGATGAAGCCATATTGGCGGTGGCCTTTTTCAATCAGTAGGTTGGAATATTTGTGCGCTGAGTCGAGGAATCCCTTGGCTTGTTCGTCGGCTTCTTTACGAGTGTAGCCATCATCTTGAAAGTATTTTAGTAGATAATCCATCATCGCTGTTTCTTCAATCAACCCGTCTTGCGGGTTGGTCTGGCGCAAATGCAAAGCCAGTTTTGCCAGCAGCCGTTGCGTAGGTACGAAATCTATTTCCGGGCCTATCGCTTGCTTGTCCAAGCTGCGGGCGCGGTTCCAACTGCGTAGTAAGGTTTCCATATACAGTTTGTACAACTCCACCCTGCGATCCGGCAGCGTGACACCTTGCCGTTTGATTAGCGCCAACAGTGATGCCAGCAAGGGATTACCCGCCAGCCGCCGTATGCCGGGGTTGGCATCAATAACCTTCAACAAGGACTGGCGCTCAAGACTTGCCAGACGTTGTGCATCTGCTAGGTTTTCCCCTCCTTGCCAAGCTAGTTCGCTGGCCAGAGTAAACAGCGTGAAAAACTGGTCAATTTCCTGCCGGTTCCAGTCATTCAGCGCGACGGTTTGCCAGCGCGGATCACTCAATGGATAATCGCGGTAGCCGACAAAACGGCTAGTGGCGACCATGCGGTTACCATGCTGAAGCCATTCGTGCAAATCATGCTCGTAACCAGTTTTTATTTGTTTAGATTCCTTATTATATTGCTTTAATTTGCATTTATAATCTTCTCGTATTTTGTTGTATTGCTCTAATTGACGTTCATGATCTTCTTTATGTTTACAATTTTCTTCGCGTGGATTCTTTTGATTGGGTTTTTGGGGAGGCTTTGGTAGTTTTAAAACTGGACGTTCGGGAACCCAATACCGTACAAAGTGCTCAATCTGAGCCACCAACGGCCCCCGATTTTGACCGACCTCATCCAGCCCGTCCATCAAAACCCATGCCTTCTGTTGCTTAAAGGCTTCGGTGAATAGCTTACGCAGTTTATCCCGGTCCAATTGAGCGCGTTTGCCTTGGAAATACTCGGGCAAGAATTCCTCAAAGCTGATAATGCCTTCTTCCAGTCTTTTGCCATAAGCATTCAGCGATATCAAAATAGGCAGGGGCGCGTTGTCTTGTTGCGCCAGCCCCAAAGCCAGACGCTTCAGCGTGGTGGATTTGCCGCTGCCGGGGTCGCCTAAGATCACCAACGCAGGAGGCCATTGGTTGACCCATTCTTGGGCCGTTAAGGCCGCTTGCTCGGTACGGCTGATTTCCTGCTCCAGCTTTTCAGCTTTTGCAACCGCTTTGGAGCCTTGATAAAGCCGTCCGCCGAACCGGTGCCAAGTTTCTGCATCTGGGGTGTCTAGCCTTGCGCGTAGCGGCACATAGACTGACTCCAGCGTGATGCCGCTGGAACCCTTGACCGCCTCGGCGATGCTGTCTATGCCTTTGAAGTCCAGATATTTATAGGTTTCGACCAGATAGCGTTTGTATTCACGCAATTGGTCTTGCATTTCCTGCTCGCTGAATACCGGGCTGGCTTTATCGCCGTAGATATTGACAACCAGTTGTTCGATGGCGTTTTTGTCGCCTTGGACCAAATCGCCAGCTATGTCGACTTCGTCATTGAACGCGGTGTTGTCTTTATCAAACATCCTTATCCCCTGGCTTGGAAAGGTTCTTATCGCCTTGCACGAAATCGCCGTTGATTTTTAACGTGCCGTTGAAGATCGCGCTATTGCCGGTGGCTCTGGGAGATTCTTTGGGCCTAGCGAGGATGAACTTAACAACAGTACCCACGCCTGTGAGTATCGGCAATGTAAGGTCCAGCAAGGTTTTTAGTTTGTCGATCTGGTCTTTATCCCAACCCCACACGGTACGCAGCGCGGCGGACAGTTGCGGGGCAACATGCAGCACTCCCCAAACCGACAGGGCCAGCAACCAAACTACGACAAGCAAACGCCAAACCATATTTTGCCCCTCACAGCGTTTTCAAACCGGGAGTCCTAGCGATGTAGTGGCACATAGGCCTTTTTGTCGGGCAAAAAAACTTTGCCAGTCCAATTACATCGAATGCAGGCCAATCATATTGCCTTCGGTGTCTTGAATATGAGCGATGTAGCCATATTCCCCGATTGACATCTTTGCACGATTGACTTGCCCACCAGAACTCGCAACGCGGCTTTCCTCAATGGCGCAGTCGTCGCAATGGAAATATACGAGGGTAGCATTGCCGCCTGAGGAAACCCCGTCCATTTTGACAAGTGCTCCACAAGCTCCGTAACTGGTTTTGTCCGCCGGAAACGCCCAGAGTTCAATGCCCGGAAATGGCTCATTCAGTTTTTGCAGCGTGACCTGAAACACGGATTCGTAAAAACGCTTTGCGCGTTCAATGTCCTGAACATAGATTTCAAACCAAGCGACGGGATTGTTTGTCATTGCATTTGCCCTTATAGAAAATTATTCAGCCATTCCGTCATGGACCGACGGAATCCAGATTGCAGTGATGCCCAAGGCCCCGCCGTCCATGAAGCCTAGGTTCCGACGATCCCTGCCGTAACGACGGCGTGTTGGGTTTTGCTGAAACATCTTCCTAATCTAGACGGCCTATGTGCCACTACATCGCTAGGAGTCGCGATTTGATTTATGTACAGCGATTTTATCTTAACAGAGGAAAATAAAAAAAGATGCTCAATCAAACCATCTTGTGTGTGTGCTTTGCCAAACGATATAACTTAACAACTGATGTTACGCAGTCATCGCTAGAGGATGGCAACTTGTGGAGTGCGGCGACTCGTCGCCGCTGGACGCAAAAGGCGGCGACGAGTCGCCGCACTCCACAACATCCGGGCTACAGCCTACACGGTTGCGTAACATCAGT
>CAIZPP010000293.1 GCA_903934875.1 uncultured Methylococcaceae bacterium | reverse complement strand
GGGCGGCCTTCAGGCCGCTTCGACCAGCCTAATTCCAACGAACTTAGTTTAGCGGCCTGAAGGCCGCCCTACAAAGGCCAACAAACGGCACTGCGTAACATCAGTTAAGTAACTGATGTTACGCATGGAGTGGCAAAGCCTGCTTTGCCTGTCAAGGCAGGCCTTGACACTCCAAAACGAAACGCCTCAGGTCAGCAATCCTTTGCCGGTAACAGCGCAGGGGCCTCTGCGTAACATCAGTTAAGTAAGGTTGAATTCAACATTTTGGCTTGTGTGCGCCATAGCCCATCGAGCGGGCGGCGGGTCTGGTCTATCTAAGCCGCCCGCTGGCTCTGTTGGTGCAGCAACTCAAGCAGGAATTCAGGCGCAAGGTCGGCCCCGTTGGCCCATGCCACGGTTTTCATAACCGGGTGTTGGCAGGCCGTCGAGAATTGAGCTTTATCCCTGAGTGGTTCAAACATTTCGCCCCAGAGTTCTTGCTCCAAATCCAACTCGCCGGATTCGCCGTTATTAAAGGCAAGCCAAAGCCGGTAGTCATTCAAATAACTGACTTCGGTCGTATGCAGGATCATTTCGTTTACTCCAACGCTTCAATTGGGTTCAAAGGTTTTTGTTGTTGAGCTAGCTCCCAGTCCTGAAGCAATTCTTCGCGTGAATCGCCAGCCACTCAAACACTAGGGACAAGGCCCGCTTCGGCAAACTGCCATTCAATACCTTGCCGTTAAGGCTTACTAGGGCTTCATGTTCGCCATAACAGGCGTGTATATGTGGCGGGTTATGATCACGCCAGTTCATATAAACAATGATACCAAAAAAACGCGCTAATTCAGGCATGGCAACTCCGGAGATTCAGTGGGCAAAAAAAATCGCGAGCCGCTGCGCGGCAAAAAAAGAAAAGACAACAGCAAAAGCCAGTGAACAGCAAAACAGAGCAACAGAGATCAGTGCTTCAGCGGCCAGCCTTTCAGGATGGGGGCGACACACAACAAACCAACCGAAAGCCGAGGCCGTAGTTACAGAGGAAAGGAATCTCAAAGTAGCGGCAGGCGCCGCGCACGTGGACCTGGCCACTGTTCCAAGAGCCGCCGTTCCGCACACGCGGTTCATCACCTTTCGTGCCTGTTCGTTCCGGCTGCCGATATTCATTCAAGCACCACTCCCAGACATTGCCCGCCATATCCAGCAGCCCATAAGGCGATGCGCCCAGCGGATAAATCCCAACAGCGGTGGTTTGCCCTAGATTGAAAGTCCCCGCAATGTCCCAAGTTTCGTCGATGTTGGCATGGCCCGATTGGTAAGCGTCCCCCCACGGGAATTCTCGGGCCTTGCTGCCCCGCGCCGCTTTTTCCCATTCCTGTTCGGTCGGCAGGCGCACGGTCATTGCTTCGGGTAGCATGCCATACTCTTGCAGTTTCGCCGTTAGCCATCGCGTGTAGGCCACTGCCTCGTACCACGACACGGTTTCGCGGGGGTGGTTGGGTGTGTTCCAGCGGCCTTGTTCTGGTTCGGGATGTCCCGTCAAGCCTGCCCACCAGCGTCCGTCGGCATAGCCGCCATCCTCAATGAAGCACTGGAACTGAGCGTTGGTGACGGGGTAACGGGCGATTGTAAAGTCTGGGAGTGTCAATCACCATCCAAAAGTTTCCACCTATCAACATCCAATTTTTTCCAGTTTGGAGGGCCAAATCAGGGGTTCTGATTGGCCCTTTTGCTCTGCTTGAAGCGGTAAGAATCGTTGCCGGTTTCCAAGATATCGCAGTG
>CAIZPP010000292.1 GCA_903934875.1 uncultured Methylococcaceae bacterium | reverse complement strand
GTGGAGGTCGGCCTCGACATGGCCGCCTTCGGGACGGCGGGCAGGCTGTGCAAATGGGCCGGGGTCTGCCCCGGCAACGACGAGACGGCCGGCAAGCGCAAGCGCGGAGACACCGCGCCGGGGAACCGCTACGTCCGTGCCGTGCTGTGCGAGATCGCCTGGGCCGCGGCCCGGACCGCCAGCCAATTCAAGGGCCGATACCAAAGCTTGGCCAGTCGTCGGGGAGCCAAGAAGGCCATTGTTGCCATCGGCCACCAAGTGCTTAAAATAGTGTTTGTGCTGCTGTCGCGGAAGGTGCCCTACAAGGACCCCTCGGTCGACTACGGCGCGCTTCTGGTCAAGCGCAACGCGCCGCGCTGGATCAAGGCCCTGAAGAAATTCGGCTACCTGCCCCAAGCGGCTTAGACGGGCGCGGGCAGGGTTGAAAAAAATGCCGTTTCGGCGGCAGGGGTGTTTTCGTGCCTGGACGCCTGTACTTTCATGGCAACCCGGCGTTCGACCGCGCCCGCCCAACGGCTTCGGCTCACTGTTCGGCCCCCGTCTGGGCGGGGCGGTCAACTCGGGCGTTGGGCATTTGATTTGTTGCTCAGTTTTAGTTTGTTCTTGAAAAATCTTTCACAGGGTCCGACAGATAAAATAGCAAGTACCATTCCAGTTATAAACGCTAAGAAATGAATCCAAAAACTTTTTATCTCTTCGACAGCACTATCATTGCAGCTTTGATTGGAGGGTTTTTTGTCATTTATGCCGCCTACTACACTATTAACCGGCAACTCAAGAAAAACGCTAGGCAGATTTTCCATGACACCGTCCACGAGATTTTGACCGGTCTCTACCCGGACCCAGTCAATTGGCCACGCAACAGTTGGCAATTTTTGCAAGACTGTATGCCCCAATTGCAAACCGCTATAGGCAAATTGCGATTCCACTTGAGCGTCGCCGAAAACAATCGCCTGAGCGATGCCTGGAAAAAATATCGAGAATTCTGCCAAAAGATAAACGACGCAAACATAATGGCACGACCTAATAACCCTACGACTCCAAGCATTGACCAAAAAGCAGTTTTTAAACGACATGTTGATACCTTACTAGAGTACGATAAAAAATAAGAAACAGCACAGGAAGTCCGGCTCTGTCTCCCACCCCGGCCGCCCAACCCGGCGCTCAAGCGGACGCGGGGTTGCGTTTTAACTCCGTGGCGGGGCTTTCCCGCCGCGCCGCTTAGCTCGGGCGTTGGGCAACTCCGTCTCGGCGTCTTCTGCGGCATCAAATAAAAAGTTGGGGTTAAAAACGGTAACTGCTTGAGCCGTGTTTAAATCAGGCATACTCATAAGCAGGTGGTTAAAGTGAAGAAAGTTTTCTTTCTACTCGCAGCGATGATTTTTTTGTTTTCCAATGCAGCCTTTGGATGGACTAAGATATATGCTAACGATTCAAATGGCAATACTACTTTTGGCAGTCTTTCCGCATTAACAAATGCCATAAACCAAGGTGCCGATGTAAAAATATCCGCCAATAACACGAACGGAGTTGGAGCCTATCGTAAGTGTGACATTGTATCTGTTAACCAAGATACGACTATAGCTTGCATAACCACACCAGGAATAGGTGTCAATGAAGTTTATGCCGGAACAACATTTGGTTTTCAGTCAAACGCATACCATGACTATTTTATGGTTAATACAAAAGGTCAGACGGATGAAAGTCGGTGGTATCTTACCTACCCTTCTAGTTCGGCTGGAGACACAAAAGGGAATTATAGTGTAATTTGGTTTGTTCAATAACCCATAAACGCGGTAAGTCGCATACAACCGTCATTCCGCACCCCCTTATCCCGAATTGGCGTATAGGGTGACATAGCGTTCGCCGAGGAGGGTGAGCAGTGCCCGGTTGTGGGCGTTGAGGTTGGACACGACCTCGGCAAGCGATGCGATCACAATGATGTGGATGT
>CAIZPP010000291.1 GCA_903934875.1 uncultured Methylococcaceae bacterium | reverse complement strand
TCCGTCCCGAAGTGGAAACTGCCGACTGGAGAGCCGTGTGCGGGAGAACCGCCAGCACGGTTCGGAGGGAGGGGAGGTTGTGAGCCTTCCCTACCCCTATACAAGTTGCCATCCTCTAGCGATGACTGCGTAACATCAGTTAACAAAGAAAAATAATAAAGGACACTCATTCAAATCATCAATTGTGTGAATTGCTTTGCAAAATAATATGCCAAACAAGTAATCAATTGAAAGTAAAAACGCTGTAACACTATTCCCAGTGCACACGGATGCCGCCATAACCGGTCGCAGGCGCTCCCGGACCCATGAAGGTGGTTGTTTGATTGTTGAGATAGACGTTCTGCCCCAACTGCCCGAATGAAGCGTAGCGCTGGTCGAAAATATTGCGCCCCATCGCAAATAACTCAATATTCTTGCTGATTAAATAGCGGGTGTTGAGGTTGACCACGGTATGGCTAGAGATTTGCGGGTAAAGGTTCTGGTCGTCGCCACGCGCATATTGGCTGGAGGCATACTGCAAGTCGCCGCCAAAAAACCAATCGTGGAATATTTCGTATTCGGCGCCGAATTTGACGGTATCCTGGGGTATGCTAGGTATCCTGTCGCCAGGTGTGACGGTCTCGGCACCCAAAGAATTGCTAAGCACGGCGGTGGTCCGGTAGGTCGCATCGACATGGCCATAGCTCAGATACCAGTTCAGCGTATCGAATGCCAAACCGCTTAGCCCGAATTCCACGCCTTGGCGCTGGGTGGTGCCGACATTTTGAAAATAGCCGTTAATGACGCTGCCGGGACTGTTCAGAAACAGAATGTCGTTGCTGTTGCGGGTCTGGTACAGTGCGAAATTCCATTTCAGCGCCTCACTGAATTTGCCTCTAGCACCCACTTCCAAAGTATGGGAAACCACGGCTTTCAGTGGCGGGTCGGACACAAAACTATTAGGCAGGGTGCACGGTGCGTTGGGGTCGGCGCAACTGAGTTCGACGGCGGTCGGCGCACGGAAGCCTTCGTTGTAGTTGAAGTAGGTGGTCAATTCCTTGAGCGGAGTATCCAATTCAAACGCACCCAGCGGATTAAAGGTAAGGCCGGCCGACGGGTTCACCCGTGCATAAGTATTTTTGCCACTCAGCGCGGTTCCCAGTTGGTCGGTGGTTTGCACCTGCGCCTCAATCCAGTTCAATGCGGCGTTGGCATGTAGCCAGTCAAACATGGAAAAGGTATCGGTGGCAAACACATTGGAATAACGGTTTTCCCCGTTAATGCTCACACTGGTCGCCAGTGGCGCGGTAGCGATTTCATACTGGCTGGGGTTGAAAACTGCGTCCTGCGCAGCTACAGAAAACTGGCTATTACCATAGTTATAGCCGCCGCCGACGACTAACTGGTTTTCGTGGCTCGCGATTTTATAGTTTGAGGTCAGTTGCAGGTTGATGCCGGTGCCGTTGGTCCGTGTGATGGTGTTTGTCAATGAGCCGGGACTGAGTGAATTGCTATTTGCGTCTAGGCACTGGATTCCACTAACCCAAGTTGCGCAATTCTGGTTGGTGTTGCTGTTGAGGCTAGTGCTGCTGTTGTTGCGATCATAAGCATTGGCAGTCAATTGCAATTCGTCGGTGATCCTATGGCTAGCTTTCAGCGTGACAAAATACAAAGTGTTTTGGGTTTTATCCGGTGCGGTATAGATCGCTGCCTGGTTCTGCTGCAACATATTCTGCGGTGTTGGGCCTACACCTTGCATGTTGTTGTCGGCAAAGGTGAATGACAAATCGATATCGGTGCGCTCATCTTCCCAGCCGACCTTGCCAAACGCCTGATTCACGTTGCTTGGCGAATAAGGACGCCAACCGCTGTCATCGAAAATATTACCGGCAAAGTACCAGTCAAAATTACCGCGTGAGCCACCAACCTCGGCCTGGTAGGCTTGCCGTCCATAGGAACCGCCATAGGCTTGGGCATGGAAGCCTGGGTGGCTAGAGCCGCTTTTGGTCCTAATCGACAAGGCACCGCCTAGTGTGTTCAACCCGAACAGCGGATTGGACCCCGGCATCATTTCCATATTGGCAATGGCTATTTGTGGAATCAAATCCCAGTTGACCGTGTCGCCAAAGGGTTCGTTGACGCGAACGCCATCTTGGAAAACGGATAGGCCGATAGGCGTACCCAAGATAGGCGATGCGTTAAAACCGCGATAAGTAATGTCGGGCTGGTAGGGATTGTTCTGGACATCGTTGACATTGACGCTTTCCAGGCGGCGATTCATGAAGTCCGGCAGGGCAAGGGATTCGTGTCGGCTGATTTCCTCGTCCTCGCTAGATTGCACATTACCGGGGATTTTTTTAGCAGCCAATCCAGTCGTGCCTAGTGGTGTATTGCCGATGACCTGGACTTCGGGCAGTTCGAAAGCATCAACCGGTTCCGCCTCGGCAGAGGGGTTTTTGCCCTTATCCGACATGGGCTTTGCTTTGGACGGATTCCCAGGCACCTCGTTTCGGTCCGCTGTTGTTGCCGTATCGGGCTGCTCTGCCGCCACCAATACGGGTTTGGTCGCCGTTGCCGCAGAGTCATCTGCCGCTTGCGCCGGTGCTATCAGCAACGAAAGCGGCAAGGCTGAAAGCAACGGATACTTTTGAAATGAAGGGATGGGCATGGATATGGACGCTCGTGATTACAAAGTATGAAAGTTTATGCGGAAAACCCCCTAGCTTCCTATAGGAAAAATTCCCGAATCCGGCCAGTCATTCTGATTATGTAACTGATGTTACGCATTCATCGCTAGGGAGTGGCAGCGTATGGAGTGCGGCGACTTGTCGCCGCTGGACAGAAAAGGCGGCGACGAGTCGCCGCACTCCACAGCATCCTTCGCAGGAAACGAACTCCAGGAAACGCACTCCCGGATAGGTAGTGAGATATTTTATGTAGAAAACGCTGTAAATCACCGTAGAAATGCTAGAATTAAAGAAGCAGATGGATTTGCAGGCTAAAGACTCAAGGCGCGTGAGTTTTGGGCATCATGCCGAAACCGCAGGAGTGCTTGAGTCATGCATTCTCTTGTTAACCTTTAAGTTTACTTTGGAGATTGTCTATGAAAAAAATATTAATTGCGTTCTTTGCCGTATTACTGATGACATTCGCCGGTTTTGCCTCGGCGGTGGTCGATCTTAATACCGCAACCTCGGCGGAACTTGATGCCTTGAAAGGGGTAGGTGCCGCCAAGGCCAAAGCGATCATTGATTATCGCGATAAAAATGGCCCCTTCAAAAGCGTGGACGAGCTAGCCAAAGTCAAGGGATTCGGCGCGAAGACGGTCGATAAGTTGCGCCCGGAACTCACTGTAGGTGGTGCGCCCGCCGCTGTCGCTCCTGCACCGGCAGTCGTCGCGCCAAAGCCAGCCGCTCCTGCTGTGCCTGCGGCCAAGCCTGCCATTGCCCCCAAGTAATCGGCGCCTCTTGGCGAATGGATGCTTCTGGAAACATGGCATCCATTCTGCCCAGAGGGGGCTGATGAAGTAACGCCGCCTATAGCCCCCTCTTCGGATAGGCGTAAGCCGTAGTTCTGGCAACATTATTTTGCATCATGGCACACTCCCACCCAGCCCACGAACACGGTCATCAAGCTAACACTGGCTTTCGGCTTGCGTTTGCGGGTGTTTTAACATTAGGGTTTGTAGGTATTGAGGCGGTGGCTGGATTGTATGCCAACAGCCTCGCCCTCCTCACCGATGCGGCCCACAACATGACCGATGCGCTTGCTTTGGGATTGACGTGGTACGCGCATAGGCTGGCTAGTCGGCCTTCCCATGCTGGCAAGACCTTCGGCTACCACCGTGCAGGCATCTTGGCTGCCTTGCTCAATTCCACGACCTTGGCACTCATTGCCTTAGGCATATTCCATGAGGCATGGGGGCGATTTTTTGCGCCGCCCGTGGTCGCCTCGGACGTACTCATGACTATGGGGGGCGTGGCTTTGGCTGTCAATCTGTTGACTGCCTGGCTGGTCAGCCACGGCAGCGAACACGATCTCAATTTGCACAGTGCCTTCTTGCATCTGCTTGGCGATGTGTTTTCTGCCTTCGGGGCCATTGCCGCCGGTGTCGGCATTTGGCTGACCGGGAAATTTTGGCTGGACCCGGCTGCCAGTGCGTTGATAGGGGTGCTGATATTATGGAACGCCTGGACCATATTGCGCGAAACCGTGACCATCTTGTTGGAATCGACCCCTGAGGATATCGATATGAGTAGGATGGTTAGGGATTTTCTAAAGATCGAAGGTGTGCTTGGAGTGCACGATCTGCATGTTTGGAGCATTTCCCGCAGCCTTAGAATGCTTTCCGCGCATGTCCTGATACAAGACATCCCCATCAGCCAAACCAAGCAGGTCCAGCACCGCATCCGGGCTGTCCTGCATGAGGCCTACGGGATCAACCACTGCACTTTGCAAATGGAGTGCGAAGAATGTGACCCCGACGCGCTGTATTGCGATATGACAAGCTCACACCACCATCATCATAAAAGCTAGCGGCGCGACGGGACAGACTTTCTACTATACCGTAAATGTAACTGACGGCCTGCAACGGAAGTGTTAAAGTAAAGCATGGGCAATAAAGACATCATCTCGAAAGAAATTTTTCAGCGTCTGGTACGTGACTTTGCTACCTATTTGTTTAGGTTGTCCGTTACCAACGTGGAGATGCTCGATACAGAACAACACCGCATCGAAGACCGCCGCGCCGATTTGGTGGCACGCGTCACTGCTGCCGACAATGAAGTTTACTTGCTGCATATAGAAATCCAAAATTATAATGATTCGCTGATGCCTCAGCGTATGTTGCGCTATCTGTCCGA
The DNA here is from genome assembly GCA_903934875.1 of uncultured Methylococcaceae bacterium. Lineage (GTDB taxonomy): Bacteria > Pseudomonadota > Gammaproteobacteria > Methylococcales > Methylococcaceae > Methylumidiphilus. The sequence continues at coordinate 2,789 of CAIZPP010000291.1, read as the reverse complement.
CCTGTTGTTTGCTTATCCCGTCCTGCCGATCAAGCAGTATTTGGTTTATATTGGCAAAGAACCCTTACGGATGGCTGACGGTCTGGACTTGGAGCAAATACACTATCGTTATCATGTGATCGATATGCATCAGGTTGATTGCTGCGATTTGTTGCGGCAAGATTCGCCGGACGCTTGGGTCATGGCGGTATTATGTGATTTCAAGGATCGTCCGCCGCGTAGCGTTATTCACGAAATACTCACCCGGTTAGTGGATCTGCTGCGCGACGCCCCGCCGCGTTTGCGTGAATATGTTGAAATTTTGGAAATCCTGTCAACCAATCGAGATTTGAATCTGAATATTGAGGAGGAACTGGAAATGCTGACTATCGACTTAGAGAAACTGCCATCTTATCGAATAGGCGAAAGAAGAGGTTTGGAAAAGGGGTTGGAACAAGGGTTAGAACAAGGGTTAGAACAAGGGTTAGAACAAGGGTTAGAACGAGGATTGAAGCGAGGGTTGGAGCAAGGCTTGGACAAAGGCGCTCGTGAGAAAGCACTGGCTATAGCTGTTGAGCTTTTGGGCATCGGCATGGCTCCGCAGCAGATTTCCATGATCACGGAATTGCCGTTGGAGGACATTCAAGTCTTGAAAAAGGGCAAGCTGGATGCTTGAGGGGTTGGGCTAAACCGACTGACTTACACGGCGGTAAAGCTCTACTTCAGAGTCAAACATAACCCTTCACCATTACAGCGTTTTCATCTTCAAAATATACCTAAAACTGATATTCAGTTGACCCTTGAGGTTAACCGAATAGCCTGTGCTACCATACCCACTACTAAGTAACTCTTTGATGTTGAAAACGCTGTATTAGCCGTCAAAACTGTCAGATGTAATATTTTCCCGCCAACTCCTGGCAAACTCCGCTTCGCGTCCGCGATCCGCGTCCATCGGAGTTTCCCCTCCCCCCGTGGCGACCAATTGCTTTTCAGTGACGGAGTACTCGTAAACCCCATTAATTGAGATCGCATAATCGGGGGCCAGGAAACTGTAGCAGTGGTTGATCAGCGAAGGCGGGCCGGGCTGGCGTCCGTTAAGCAAATCGACTATGGACGCCGCGCAGATTTTGGCTTGTGAATTGGCCGAGAAGGCGGATTTTGGCATGGGGGTGGCAATGCAGGCATCGCCGATGATATGGATGTTTGGAATCAGCGTCGATTCAAAGCTATGGGGGTCTACCGGGCACCAGCCGGATGGGTCGGCCAGTTCGGTTTTGCGGGCCAGCCAACCTGCTTTCTGCGGTGGGATGACATTAAGCACATCGGCGCGGTGGACGTTGAATTCGGTGGCGACAATCAGCTTGGTAGGGTCGATGTGGTCGATACGGCCTTCCTTTTCCGACGATATCCACTCCACCATGCCCGGATAAATATCCTGCCAACCCTTTAGGAACAAGGCTTGTTTGGAAAATTGGGTCTTGGCATCGAGGATGATGACCTTGGCCCTGGGTTTGAATTTTTGTAGATAATTGGCAATCAGCGAGGCACGCTCATAGGGGCCGGGAGGGCAGCGGTAGGGGTTTTGTGGAACGGTGATGATCACCACGCCGCCGTTGCGCATGGCTTTAAGCTGGTTGATCAGCAGTTTGGTTTGTTTGCCGGCTTTCCATGCATGGGGGATGAGCTTGCTGGCGTTCAGGTCGTAACCTTCGATGGCATCGAACCGCATATCCACGCCTGGGGAAATCACCAAGCGGTCATAGGGGATGTCCGTGCCGTCTTTCAGTGACACAAGGCGTCTTTGCGGGTCAATTTCCACCACTTTGGCGCGGACCAAATTAACGCCGAGCTTGGTCCGAAGGCCGTCGCGTGAACGGCGCAGCCACTCCAAATCGTGCCAACCGGAAATGACCTCGTTGGAACCCGCGCATGAGTAGTAAGTTTTCAGCTTTTCGATCAATGTAATGTCTAGGGAAGGGTCGAAAAGCCTTAGGTATTTGGCAGCGGTTGAGCCACCATAACCCCCTCCGATGACGACGACCTTGGCCTTGGTTCCCTTGCTGGGGGCTGTGCTGCAGCCCACTAAGCCCAAGGCGCCAGCCGTTCCAGCCACTTTTAAGAAAGTTCTGCGGGTAATGCCTGACATGCGCATTCCTATTGGTTTTTGAAGAATTGTGCCAAGGCCGTGATGTCCTCTTCGGTGTAAGCGCGGGCTATGCGGTTCATGATAGAAGACACGCGTTGACCGGATTTGAATTCTAGCATGTCTTTCACGAAGTCTTCTTCGGGTTTGCCTGCAATGGAAGGCGTGGGCCCGATGCTGTGTCCATAGGTTCCGTGGCAAGCCCCGCAGGCATGGGCCATGCGCTCGACAGATGGGCGGTGTGCTGCGGGTTCGGCGGCTTGGATTGAGCATGCCGCCGTCAATAAGGCGAATAGTGGGTGCGTCTTTTTCTTCATGGGCGGGTCAGACTGGCGTTGAACCTATGGTTCGAAATTCTTTATAGAAGAATTTTACCAGTTTCAACGCGTTAAAGCACTGCAAAACCTGAGTAAAAATAAGGGTTTCGCATTTTGACAACAAAAATTTGTGTTAGTGCCGCATTGACAAGCGAAAGGGGGTGTGACAAAGTGTCGCACATCCTGAGGGACGGGAGTTTGGAAGGGCCGAAAGGCCGTATCCTTATGGCTAGGCAAGGCCGAGCATAACAGCAGCGGGGCGCGGGAGCGCATCCGTTGCGAGTCAAACCCAAACTGGAGGTAATACTATGGCTGCAACAACAATTGGTGGCGTCGTCGCTAAAGACAAG
>CAIZPP010000290.1 GCA_903934875.1 uncultured Methylococcaceae bacterium | reverse complement strand
TGGTCGAGCGCCTGCAGCAGGCTTTCGCCGACCTGAACGCGGTGGGTTCGCTGTAAGACCAAGCGCCCTTCAGGCCACCGGGCGGGCGTTGCAAACCGCACAAAAAGCAAAAAGCCGGATGGTTCGCCATCCGGCTTTTTTTGTGCCTGTACGATGAGGGTGCTGAATGAGGGTTACCTATGCAGCTAATTTTAAGTAGATTTTAAGTAATTTCTATTGACAGCAATGTAATTCAGCATTATTGTTTAGGCCAGCCTGAACACAGGAAGGAAATCTATTAATAAATGAACTGGAGAAACGACGATGACCACCCTAGAAATTAACAACCACAGCGACCATAACAAAGGACATGTATTATGTGTTCGAATCCATCTTTGCCCCGGAGAAACGACGATGACTACCCTAGAAATTAACAACCACAGCAACCCTAACAAAGGACATCTTATATGTGTTGCAATCCATCTTTGCCCCCCAGCCAGAAGATAGACAACAATGACACAACACCTCCGAATTTGTTAATAAACGGATTCATTGAAGAAGAAATGACCTTCCCAGTAGACCCATACAGTCACTTAGGGATTATTTTTTGTCCAATGGAACCGAAAACCCGAGACACATGATGACGTTTCAAGCCAATATTATGGAAAGGCTGGTCTCAGCTTTCCATGAGATGGCTTTGAAGAGACTAATGGCGAAAGGAGCCGTATAAAGATGAATACAGAAAACACAACGCCTCGCGCAGAGGCAACCGGTTCGGGCATGAAGCGGATCACCGCAGACTTCAGCCCAGAGGCTTACCAAGTCTTGACCGATACCGCAACGCAGTTGAGCATCAGTAAGGCGGAAGCATTGCGCAAAGCCTTGGGCCTGATAAACTTTGTGATTCGCCAGCAAAAAGAAGGCTGGACGCTGATTTTGGAAAAAGGCGACAAACGGAAAGAAGTCGTGACACTGTAAGCGGGATGACAAAATGGCTGATGACAATATGTAAACACAAAAGCTTGATATCGTCGAGAACTTAGGTGATAGCAAGTCGGCAGAGGAAAATATACCAGAGCCAATCAAGCCGCCTCAGACGGATCAAGATTTCGCAAAGCCAGAGGAAGACAAAGCCCCTACCCGCCAGCGTATTGTCTATTTCCTTCTTTGGATCATGGTCGGTTTACTTTTGCTCCCCTTCGTCATGACTGGTTTGCAAATGGCAATCGGCTGCAAAGACGCAGCGAAGGAATGCAAAGACATCATGACCAAGGAGCTTTGGGAGTTTGTCCACATCGCCTTCCCCGCCCTCACAGGCTTGTTGGGGACCACCATCGGCTTTTATTTCGAACGCAATTCAAAATGACGGCTTAATTTACAGTATCGTAGCCCGGACTACGCCGCAAACGGCTCTATCCGGGCTGCATACACCTCGGTGCCTAAGGGCAATTCGCCAGTTCGGCACAGTTTTTTGCCGCTATCCTGCAAGTGGTGTTCAGGTCGTGGCCCGCCTCCTCGGTGTCGACACAAAACTTTGCGCAGGACGTTCCGTTGGCCAGAGGGGTTCCCTCTGGACATTGCAAGGCTTGCGCATGTTGGCAAAAATCATTGCAGGACTGTTCAAACTTGGAGTGCGCCGGGGTTACGCTTGAGCCGCCGCCATTCTTGCCCCCCGCCGTTCCACACCCGCCAAGCACCGCAAAGAGCAGCAACCAGCCGATCATGGGAATATATTTGCCGTTCATGAGTGTGCGTCCTCCCAAGTTCCGGTGATGACCCAAAAATCCAGACTGCTGGAATCGGCCACGACTTCCGGTGCCAGCAAATAAAAGCCGTTGTCACCCCAGCCCGGCCCCCAAGAGTTTTCTCCGATGAACGCTCCCCGGCTGTTGTCCCAGCCGATTAGGTGCGTCGAATGCCCCCCAGCCGGGTTGCTGGGCAATTGCAAAACCTGCCCGGCACGGTAGTTCGTCCAATTGTCGCCGATGGTGGTCCCGTAAACGACAGGATGGCTTCCCCGCAGTGCGTCGATGACGTTTTGCACCCGGTCCGAGCCAGTCTCGGTGATGCGATAGTAGGCGCTGACCTTGTGCAGGTAGGCATCGCGCATGGCCATGACGCTGGGTGGCCGAAACAGCTTGCTGACATCGAAGGGCCAAGCGGCTTCCGTGCATACGCCAAAGCTGCGCAGGCACTCGCAGGCGATGGAAGGGCTGGTGCCGGAATCCGCCTGCACTTGGCTGGGATTCATCCGTTCGCGGCAGAGATAGTACAGGGCCAGCACGGATAGGTTTTGATGGTCGTCCGTACCGAGTTGCGCAGGGGTTATGCCTTTTTCCCGGCAGAGATGCTGCCGTTCCAGGTTCTCCAGCGCTTTGACGGTGGCTTGCGCCACACAAGTGCCCGTATCCCCTTGGTCATGCCGGGGCGAGGAATAGGGCCGCAGATCGGCGTCACCGGAGCCGGTGGCAAGATGCGGCTTAAGTTGCGATCCGAAGTTCCAATAACTTTGCAGGGATTTTTCGTCGGTGGGGTCGGGTACATGGCCTCCGAGTTTGTACTTCATGATATGACTCCTCTACAGCGTTTTCAACATCACAGGTTACTTAATAATTGCGTATCATAGCATGGCAATGTGACACTCCGAATCGAAATGGCGGGCCGCTTCGTCCTGCCAAAGTATCGCTCTGTCCGAAGCTAAATGGCGGATTGTCGCTAGCGCTCCGAATTCGCCGTACAGCCGTACCGCTCCGTCCGAAGCTAAGGCCGTTCTGGTCATCGGTTGACACCCTTGCGTAGCCTATTTTCATGGCCTATTTTGTCCCTTATTTATGGCACAGACAAGCCATTGATTTAACAGGTGTGTTAGTTTGTGTCAAAAATCTTGATTTTTGGCACAACGGGAACGGCTCGATGCAACCCTGAAAAGCGGGCAGTAGGGAAAGGAAACCCGCTGTCAGTGCTTGGCTATGTACACGATTATGGATACAATAAGGGCATGAACTTCGAGTGGGATGAAAACAAGCGCGAGGCGAATATCGCAAAGCACGGACTCGACCTGATGACCGGCGCTTGCCTATTCGACGGGCGACCGGTCTACAGCTACCCATCCCCACGCGGCGAAGAAAACCGTTATGTGACCGTTGGCCTATTGGCCGAAGAGCTTGTTGCCGTTGTCTGGACAGCGCGGGAGACGGGCATCTGGCTTATTTCATTGAGGAGGGCGAGAGATGCGGAAAAAAGAATTTATCGTGCACAGTTCGGCGGCTGACATCGACGAGCGGCTAGAGCGGGGCGAAAGCAAAACAGACTGGCAGCGGGTCAAGGCCATGACCCAAGCCGAGGTTGAGCGGTTGTCCGACGAGGACGAAGGCGCTTTGCCCGAAGGGTGGGAAAACACCGTCGTCATGGGCTTGCCGCCCCGCAAGAAGGACGTGCATATCCGCCTTGATAGCGACATTCTCGACTGGTTCAAAGCGCACGGCGCGGGATACCAGACGCGCATCAATGCCGTGTTGCGTTCCTTCGTGCAGACGCGGCAGCAGATGGAACACAACAAGACTTCTTAGATAAAATTGTTAGACGAGCAAGTCTTTGTTTCTATTGGCTTACTGATTTGTCTAAAAAACCTTCGTTTTTTAGACAATGTGCGGTTCTTGTATTGACATCGTGCGCACATGTGGGCTATATAGATTGAGGCAAAATTTTTTACGGAGGCAAGCCGATGCAGCCCATTGAAACAAGCGAGAGTAGCGGCCAGACCCGCGACATCAACATCAACATCCGCGCCAAGCGCACACAGCGTGACTTAATCGACCAAGCCGCAGAGTTCTTGGGTAAAACGCGGTCGGACTTCATGCTGGAAACAGCGTGCCGTGAAGCCGAAGACGTTCTGTTAGACCAGCGCGTCTTTACCCTAGACGCGGAGGCATTCAAGAAATTTCAGGCCATGTTGGATGCACCGCCGAGCGAGAACCCAAAGCTGCGTAGGTTGATGGCGACTCCAGCCCCATGGGAGTCGTGAGTTGTCCAATGCTCAGAAATGTCATGCGCCAGTCCCGTTGACCGCCGCGCACCATGTGGCCGATTTTGAATGTGGTGAGATAACGCTTGAGCATTGGCTTAAAACAAAGGCTTTGCGCAATGAAGGGCGCGGTGCTTCCCGCACCTATGTCTTTTGCGACGATAACCTAGTCGTAGCTTTTTATTGCTTGGCGACGGGTTCCGTTTCCAGCGAACTTGACCCCGGTAGTATTCGGCGCAATATGCCAGACCCCATTCCTGTGATGGTGTTAGGCCGCTTGGCGGTTGATCTGGCTTGGCAGCGCCACGGGTTTGGCAAGGCATTGTTACGCGATGCAATCTTGCGCACTCTTCAGGTTTCCGAGATTGTAGGCGTTAAGGCACTCTTGGTTCATGCGCTTTCTGATCCAGCCGTGCGTTTCTATGAAGCCAAAGGGTTCCGTCCTTCCCCGACTCATCCGAGGACGCTTTTCTTGCCATTATCCGAGGTAGTAACTGACGTTACGCACACGTCGGCAAAATCAAGGGTGGGCTAGGTGCGCTAAGAGAAAAACCTGCCCGTTTACTACCGAGCTTGACGCGCACGTAGCCCACTATTGCCAACCCGCCACCCGTCTTAGGTGGTTACCAATAATGAATCTATAGGCCTTGGTCATCGTTCAGCCCACCAAATGTGGAGTGCGGCGACTCGTCGCCGCATGGTTCGGAAAGCGGCGACAAGTCGCCGCACTCCACAAACTCACCCATCGGGCTGAACGATGACCAAGGCCGAATCTATCAAAAAAAGAGTCCACGAAAACACGAAAGCGGTCACGAACGAACCGAGTTTTTGTTCGTGCTTTTCGTGTCTTTCGTGGACTTTTTTTTCCTGCGGAACAGATTCTTGATGGGATGTTCTTTCTCAGGGATCACCTTACCACGCGCAGGGCCGCAGTGTCGCCGCACCCGGCATATTCATCGAAGATGTCGGTAATGTGACCGTCCACTTCGGTGGGACGGTCGCGCAGGTATTGCTCTTCAACCTCGCCAATCGTTCCAGCCACTGCATAATGACACTCATTGTCAGCTTTCTAACAATCCCGCATCTAGCCTTTGTTGGGCTTACTACAGCCGCGAATCAGCAATTGTATTAAAAGTCATAATGTTATAACTGGCACGGCGAGTGCTTTAATCTTTTTGACAATTTCTTTTTGGACGACAAAGCGGGAGACTAATGCCGTGGCTTTGAAAATCATCGAATCCTGCGTCAATTGCTGGGCCTGCCTGCCTGTGTGTCCGAGCAAGGCAATCTACGAGGCCAAGCCGCATTTCCTCATCGACCCGAAGAAATGCACAGAGTGCGAGGGTGACCACCCCAATCCCCAATGTGCCAGCATTTGCCCCATTGAGGGGGCGATCCTCGACGCATTGGGCGAACCGGTCAACCCGCCCGGTTCGCTGACGGGCATCCCGCCGGAGCGGATGGAGCAGGCCATGGCGGAAATGAGGTCCCATTAACGCCATGACTATCGTTGAATTTTACGAGAAGCCCGGCTGCATTAACAACACTAAACAAAAAAAGTTGTTGCGTGATGCCGGGCATGAGGTCATTGAGCACAATTTGTTCGCCGAGCCTTGGGATGCCGAACGGCTTATGCGTTTCTTTGGGGATACCCCGGTGACGGAGTGGTTCAATCCCAGTGCCAAGGCGATGAAAATGGGCTTGGTGACGCCGGAAAATTTGACCGAGGGCCAAGCCCTGCGCTTGCTGGCGGCCGACCCGGCGTTGATCCGCCGCCCGCTGCTGCAAGTGGGCGAACGTTGTGAGGCAGGCTTCGATCCCGTTCTGATCCAGGCTTGGATCGGCTTGGATACGAAGGGTGCCACCCAGGAGGAATTGGAAACCTGCACTAGAGTTTTGGCCGAAGAAAGTCCATGAAAACGGACACTGTCGAAGCCGCCGTCGCCGCCGGTGAACCGGTACCCATTTCCGCCAGGGTACACTGGATAGGCGCGTTGGACCCGACCTTGCGCAACTTTGACATCATTTTGAAGACGGCCAATGGCACCAGTTATAACGCTTATGTAGTGCGCGGCAGTGCTGGCGTGGCGGTGGTGGACACGGTCAAGGAGAAATTTGCCGGTGACTTTTTCGCCCGTTTGGAAAAAGTGGCCGGGTACGATGAAATCAAAGCCATCGTCCTTAACCATTTGGAACCTGACCATACCGGGGCCTTGCCGGAGTTGATGGAGCGCTGCCCCAATGCCAGGCTGTATATCTCATTCAAGGCGCAGATGATGCTGAAGGCTTTGTTGAAACGGGAGAGCATGGAGTTCACGCCGGTCAATACCGGATATTCCATCGACTTGGGCGACCGCACACTGCAATTTCTGCATACTCCGTATCTGCATTGGCCGGACACTCAATGCACTTATTTGCGGGAAGAGAAACTGCTGTTTTCCGGCGATGTGTTTGGCTGCCATTTTTGCGATCCTAGGCTGTTCAACGACAAAGTGGGGGATTTTCGCTTTTCCTTCGAGTATTACTACGCCCACATCATGCGGCCTTTCAAAGATTATGTGGAGCAGGCGCTGGAGTTGATCGAACCCTTGGAGTTGCAATGCATTGCCCCCGCTCATGGGCCAATCTTGCGCGACCGCCCACGCGCCTATGTGGGACGCTACCGGGAATTATCCACCCCGCGCCTGAAAAGCGAGGTTTCGCCCAATGAAAAGACCTTGCTGATTTTTTACATCAGCTCCTACGGCAACACCGCCCGCATGGCTGAGGCCATCTATGCCGCCGCCCAGAGGGTTGAAGGCGTACGCGCTTCCCTCTATGACTTGGAGGGCGGGGAGACCGACACCTTCGCCGACCTGCTGGAAGAGGCTGACGGCTTTGTTTTAGGCTCGCCCACGATCAACGGCGATGCGGTGAAACCGATCTGGGATTTGTTGTCCTCGCTTACCGTGATCAACATAAAAGGCAAAATCGGCGCGGCTTTCGGTTCGTACGGCTGGAGCGGCGAGGCGGTGCGTATGATAGAGGACAGGTTGCGCGGTTTAAAGCTGCGTGTCCCGGTGCAGGGCTTGAGGGTGAAACTGATACCCACCCTTGAAGAAATCGAAGCCTGCCGCAAGTTCGGCCAAGACTTGGGGGAGGAGTTGGTTGGACGCCGTGCGGCCCGCGTCATCGACATGTCCGATTTATTGAAAAACGACTTATTAAACCTAGGAGAAAACCATGGCTAAGGCCACTATTACATTTGAAGACATTAACGTCACCGTCACCGTGCCCGCCGGCACCCGGGTCATCGAGATTTCCGAGAAGGTCGGTTCGGGCATCACCTATGGCTGCCGCGAAGGCGACTGCGGCACCTGCATGATGAAGGTGGACGTAGGTTGGAACAACCTCAGCGAGCCTTCCGTGCTGGAAGACAAAATCTTGCGCGACAACTTTGCCGGCAAGCACAACCGTCTGGCCTGCCAGGCCCAAGTGCTTGGCGGAGAACTTAAAGTCCGTCCGGCTTAAGCCTCTCCACAGTCGGCTTAGCCCCCTCGCTTCACTCTCCCCGTAGGGGGAGGGGAGCAAAAGTAACATAGAGAACTATCATCATGGCATTAGTCACTTTCAGCAGTCCCGAATACAAAGACAAAACCGTCTACGCAGTGGCGGGCAGCCACACCCAAACCTTGCTCAAACTAGCCTTGGAAAACAAGGTACCGATCCCGTTCAATTGCCAGGACGGGGAATGCGGCACCTGTCTAGTCAAAGTCAGCAGCGTGGACACTAAGCCCCGGATGAGCGGCCACCTGACGGCCAAGGAGATTGCCGTGCTCAAGCAATTGGGCAAGATCACCCAGCAGGAAATCGACGATATCGCTGTCACCGACATGCCTGCCACTTGGCGCCTGGCTTGCCAGTTCATCGTCCGCGACGAAGACATTCTGGTCGAGTATTAAACCGCCATGAATGCCATCCCCAAGTTTGACGCCCCCGACCGCGAGAAGTATTACCATTACTTCAAGCGCCATGTGGCCAGACTTTCGCCGAACGCGGAATGGCTGTGCCGGATGCTTGCTAGTTGGAGCGTCGGCTTGGGGGCCTTGCCCGATGGCTTGGGGCTTGCGGAGGAGGAATTTCAAGCCCTGCAGCAGGAGTTTTTCCATTCTTTGGAGATACCCTCTCCCGCTCCTTCGGGTCGACAGCTTGATTTCAGCCGCATGTTGGAGCGGGACGACCTGGTCCTTTATTTGCACACCCGCTCCGCTTATCCGGAACGGGCGGAAACCGGTTGGATCACCGGCTTATTGGTGGCCGCTTGCCTAGGCGACGACCATCTCTGGCAGGACTTGGGGTTGTGGTCGCGGCAGGATTTGAGCGACCTGATCGCGTATAACTTTCCGCGGGTCGCAGCCTCCAACACCCAAGATATGAAATGGAAAAAGTTTCTGTATAAGCAATTATGCGAGGCGGAAGGCATTTATGTCTGCCGTGCGCCTTCTTGCGATGTTTGTGTCGATTACCCACGTTGTTTTGGACCCGAGTGAACCATGTCAACCCCCACAAAAGAGATTTCCATGTCTACAATTGACGATATACTGACTGGTTTGTATGAAAACAGGATTGTCCCCTACTTAGGCCCGGGCGTCCTGGCCGATGTCACCCAAATCGGTACGGGTGTCCCCATGCCCGCCGACAGTGACAGCCTGATTATTGCCATGAACGACGGGAGGCCGATGGCCCCCAAGTTGATGTACGAATTTCCCCGCGCCGCGATGAATGTGGAACTCAAGCGCGGCCGCAGCTTCGTCGAGCGCTTCCTGGAAAAAACCTACGGCCAGACCCGTTGGACCCGTGCCGCTTTGCACGACTGGCTGGCAAGTTGGAAACCCCGCTACGTCATTGATGTCAACCGTGACAGCCAGTTGCAGGAAACCTACGCCGGACAGCCACATACTCTAATTCGCGGCTTGGCACGCGTCGCCGGGACGAATTACCGCTTTACCGTCCATCAATACGGAGAGGGCCAATACCGGGAAATTACCCAGGAGGAGGCAGATCCCAGTTTGCCGATACTGTTCAAGCCCATGGGCAGCCCGCTGCCGTCCCCAAAATTCATCGCTTCCGATGCCGATTATGTCGACTACATCACCGAACTAATGGGCGGCTTTGCCATACCCTCCTTCCTGAAGGAATACCGCAAGGCCAAGCAATACCTACTGATCGGCCTGCCGCTGAACCGGGATTCCGAGCGCATGGTCATGTCGGACATTATCCAAAGCGCGGCGGAACCCAAAGGCTGGGTACTTAACAAATCGCCCACTAACAAGGAAAAAAAATACTGCGAAAAGATGGGTTTGGAAATACTCGACAGCGGAGTGGAAGATTTGTTGGCCGCCGCCGGCTGGTTGGCTGGGGAACTCGGCGAAAAAACGGCGGCGTAGCGGGATAAGCCGCAGGCAGGGCTTGCAGTAAACGGCAAGCCGCGCCAGAATCATCAGCGGCTTTCCAGTGCCTTGCAAAAACACAAAAAAGCCGGATGGCGAACCATCCGGCTTTTTGCTTTTTGTGCGGTTTGCAACGCCCGCCCGGTGGCCTGAAGGGCGCTTGGTCTTACAGCGAACCCACCGCGTTCAGGTCGGCGAAAGCCTGCTGCAGGCGCTCGACCA
>CAIZPP010000289.1 GCA_903934875.1 uncultured Methylococcaceae bacterium | reverse complement strand
GTGAGAAATAGCCCGTCATTCCGGTCATGGATGCCGGACAAATCGGCAGGATAGCCGATTTGCACGGCTTCGCCGCCCGAAGGGTACAGGACAAGGATGTCCTGTATGCATCCAGCGTCCAAGGATGGCAAGCTACGGGTTACGGCAAGCCTATCGTAAACTTGAGGCTTCACGTCCTTGTGACTGGATGCATTCGGGAAATCCCTGTCCCGAACCCTTCGGGCGGCTAAGCCCACTCAATAACTGATGTTACGCGCGCTGGTAGCCGGCAATTCCCATTTTGCGTAAACCGTAAGGTCAAGGATGCTCCGAATGCATCCAGCATCCAAGCTGGCAGGCTTAGTTTACTTCGGGCCTTATAGATTCTTTGCTTTTAACGTTGCGTCGTTGCGCCGTTGCGTGAGACCTTCTTTGCCTTTCTCTCAATGCGGCATGTTATTCAATGGGCGAAGTTTTTTTGTCTCACGCAACGACGCAACATAAATGCGCAAGTGATGGGTGGCGCGGCAATGTCCAAGTTGACAAATTGACGGGCCTGACCGGTTTTTTCCGCTCGCCGTCGCTCCCTCTGACGACAAGGGCGCAATCGCTCATTGCGGTTTGCACCTTACCGCGTTGCGTAACATCAGTCAATAAAACTATCAAGTGTGTGAATAGCTTGGCAAAATAATATAACCAAACAAGTAATCATTTGATGTTGAAAACGCTGCTACTGCCCTCTTTGACCTAGGGCAAGCCGGAACCCGGCGTAGTTGCAGCGATTGTCTGGCTCGTCCCCGTTCCGGTCAGCCGAACGCACATACCTGCCGAGGCTGAACCACGAGCCGCCGCGCAACACGCGGTCGGCACTCTTTTCATCCAGCCAAGCACGACCATCAGTCGGTGCTCCTTGGTAGTTTTCATGCCAGCTATCCTCTACCCATTCCCAGGCATTGCCGGCCATGTCGTAAAGGCCAAATCTATTCGGCTTCTTTTCCCCGACTGGATGGGTCGTGTTCCCGGAGTTCTCACTATACCAAGCATAAGCACCTGCAGCCTGTTCACCACCCGGCCAATACCAAGGCGTTGTCGTGCCTGCCCTGGCCGCATATTCCCATTCCGCCTCCGTAGGCAGACGATAGGGTTTTCCGGTTTTTTCTTTCAACCAAGCAGCATAGGCTTTCGCATCCTGGTGGCTCACGCAAACCACGGGATGACGGCCAGTCTGCTGGAAGCCCGGATCACGCCAAGATTTATTGGCATCCATTTTCCAAGCACTCCCCGAATAAACATTACAGCCCTGGCTTTGATGCTGGGTCGCTTCGGCGAAAACCCTATATTCGCCGACTGTCACTTCGTATTTGCCTATGCTGAAGGGCTGCACTGTGACCTTATGACTATGTAGTTCGTCTTTAAATACTAAAAGATCGTCATTTTTTTCAGATCCCATTAAGAACTCTCCCCCCGGCAAACTAATCATCTTTGTCTCTTGGTTAGTAGTTGGATTAGAATTAGGATTAAAGGTGTCTAACTCAAAAATAAACGCGCCTATAATGGCTAGAGATAAGATCGTTAACCTCCACCCAATAAACTTTCTATGATAACTCAACAATGGTTTACTAGTAGATATATTTTCATTACATGCTGCAAAAGCTGCACGGCCAGCAAAATTGATTGCCTTATCTATTTGTAACTTCAGCAATCGAGCTGGCACGGAAGAAGGGTACACAGACAAATAATTTTCCACCTGAAATAAAATCTTCTGCAATTCCCAAGATGTCTTGGCTGTCAGCATTTCTATCCTTAAAACTACGAGAAATTCGGGATCGCTTTCTATGTGATGTTTAATTTCAGGCTTATTGCCAGTAATACCCCAAACCAAACGGAAAAATCCTTCTTCCTCCCCGCCATCCCGGCAATCCACCCAGGTAAACCGCCGCAACAGCAAGGGCAATTTGGGTTTTTCCGGGCAACCGGGCAATAGCACTGGAATCACCGGCAGTCTGCGTCGGGCAAACTCATCCAGGCAGGCGCTCATCTCAGCCTCTTCCCACGGGCCTAGGCCATCCTTGCCGACCAGCACCGCCGCCGCTCGGGTGCTTGCTATGATGTCTTCCAACGCCTCCTGCCACGGATGGCCGGGGCGCAGTTCCCAGGCATCCAGCCACACTTTGACCCCGCTCGCCTGTAGCCGCCGGGCCAGTTCGATGACGGCGGGTTTGTCTTTGCTGTTGTGGGACAGGAATACGTCAAAATGCGGTTGGCTAGGCGGGTCGGCCATGCGTGGAGGCTCCGTGGATGGTTTAAGGGCGTATCACAGGCTAATAGCAGGCTTCCCACTTAGGCGGGACAAGTTATGCCAAAGGCTTAACCGTTCGCCCTGAGTCCTGAGCTTGTCGAAGGGTCGAAGGGTGGACGGTTAAGCCGTTCATGGTTCGACAAGCTCACCACGAACGGCTTAACCTTAAAATGTCCCGCCTTGAGTGGAAAGCCCTTATAGCATAACATTGACTCACGCCTATACGACAGGTTCGGTGTATACTGACCCTTTTGAAAAATATTTACGAGATAGCCAAAAGCGGCGGTGACTACTCAAAGCATTATCAACGGTACAAGGGTGAATACATGGCAAGCCAGATTGACTATCAAGTTTTGCTGGAAACAATCATTATGACCGCGAAAAATGCAGCCACCACAGCAAGCGGCAAAGCAGACCCGGAAAGCCGCGCATTGTTGTTCGCCTATTGCGATGTGCTGGACGCAGTCAAAACGCAAGCCACGATATTGGAAGTGCCGTTATCAGAGATAGGCTTGGATAGTTTCGACCCGTATCAGCTTATGATCGGGAAAAAAGCCGCTTGAGGCTTAAAGAAGTATAGTAGATGGGTAAATCAGCCAAGGATCGGTGGCTGGTTACCGTCCTTGGCCTGGGTTTCGGCATCCATGCCGAAACGACGGGCTATGTCTCAATTTGAAACCCTGCCATGCTTCGAGCTTTGTATCCCATGAACCCTGTCAAAACTCCACCAGCACCTTCCAAATCAGATAATCCTGCGCCTCCCGCCCGGTCACGCCGAATTCGTGCAGCCATTTGAGTGATAGATTCAACTCCCGCCCCTCTATGCGGGTTGCGTACATCACGGCGGGGCCTAGGGTGGAAGCTTCGCCTTGGGGGGCAGTCATAACGCCGGGCGGGGCATGGTCGGCGGTCACTTGCCGGTAATAGCTGCCACACAGCCCCAAACTCCACTCATGCCGCCAGTAATGCGCTAAAGTGTAGTCAAAATGGAACTCATCGCCGCTGGCATAGCCAGTGGCATGGTTGACGGTATTGTTCATGTAGCCTAGCACCCAATTCAATTCATTGTGTGCAGGCAGTTCCCAAGTGAGTGAGGCGATATGGTCGAAGGTCCAGACATTGCGGCCTAGGTTGAGTTCTCCCTTGCGGTAGTATCCGTTCGGTGGCACGATGCCTTCGAAAATTAACACAGCCAGCCCCGGCCATTTCCAGTTTAGCGAAACAGGGACGAGATAAGCATCAGCGAGTCCAACACGTCCAGTCGGGTTCGGGCCGCTGCGGTCCCATGAACCCATCACACCGGGGTAGACCGACCAGGAATAGCGTCCGCCGAAGAAGTCCCATTCGGTCACATGGACAATGCCGGGCATTTCGAGCACCGAACCGGCCTTGCCGTTGCCATTTTGATAGGCGACAAAGAAATTGTTTAAGAAAGTGCCCTTGTCGGCTTCCACCGCCACCGCGAAATCGCCATAAAATCCAGGCAGATAATTACTGCCCCCGCCTTCGGTGGCAAGCGCACTCTGCGCCAAACCAAAGACTGTGCCTAGTAATAAAGTGATTCCTGAGAAAGAACATCCCATCAAGAATTTGTTCCGCAGGAAAAAAAAGTCCACGAAATACTCGAAAGGCACGAACAAAAGCAAAGTTCGTTCGTGACTTTCGTGTTTTTCGTGGACGATTCTTTTGGTAGATTCATTATTGGAAATTACCTAACTGATGTTACGCATTGGAGTGGCAAAGCTCGCTTTGCCTGTCAAGGCAAGCCTTGACACTCCAAAACGAATCGCCGTAAGTTGGAAATACTTTGCCGATAACAGCATAGTGGTCTGTGCGTAACATCAGTTACTCTGATAAAAGATTGCCACCGCCCCAACCCTCTGGCATGATTTCCCGAAAGTCCTCAATCGCGTTAAACTCGGTGATGTGGCGGGGGGGGCGGGTCGTGTCGTGCTTGCGGACGGCGACAAGGTGGCGGATGCCAAAGGCGCGGGCGGAGCGCAGCACGGGCAGGCTGTCGTCCACTAACAGGGTGCGTTCTAGGGTAAATGCTTGCAACTTTTGCAATTCGCTCCAAAAGTTAGGGTCTTCCTTGGGCACTTTTAAGTCGTGGGAACTGACAATCGCGTCGAAAAAGTCCTGTAGCCGGGTTTTGTCCATCTTCAGGCCCAAACTTTTGCGGTGGGCATTGGTGACCAGCACGAGGCGCTTGCCGATGGCACGGGCTGCGTCAAGGAATTCCGTCACATGTGGCAGCACGGCAATCAGGCCGGAAATTTCCAGTTTCATCGCCGGAATGTCCAAAGCGAGTTGTTCGCTCCAATAATCCAAGCAATACCACTCCAGCCGCCCTTCCATGGCCCGAAACCTAGGATTCAACACGAATTTTGCCTCCTCCAGTGTCAATCCTTGGCGTTCGGCGTAGCGTTGCGGGACAAATTCTTGCCAAAAATGGTTGTCAAAATTCAAGTCCAGCAAGGTACCGTCCATATCAAGAAACACGTTATCAATTTTTTCCCAGTCAATCATGAGTTAATATTAGCTTTAATGTTCGTTTTAAGCCCGCCCTTTCCACTCCATAGCCTTAGAGTCAAATGAGCAGCAGCCAAGGAAATTATTCCACTCCGATAATGAAGGCACCCTCCCGCTTTTTGGAAGCGATTGTCGCTTTGGCAATCAAGGCGGGCGACAAAATTCTGGATGTCTACCAGTCCGACTTCCGCATCGGACGCATGGCGGACGACTCGCCGCTCACCGCCGCCAACCTAGTCTCCCACCATTTCCTGTCGGAGGCACTGCAAGCCTTGAATGGCGGCTTTCCCGTATTCTCGAAATTATCGGCTGAAATTCCGTTTCAGGAGCGTGGCTCATGGGAAACCTATTGGTTGTTCAATCCCTTGGACGGGACCCTTGAGTTTACCCAACACATCCACGAATTTACCATCAATATCGCGCTGATCCACCAAAACAAGCCGGTGTTGGGGGTCGTCTATGCCCCGTTGCTGCAAACTTGCTATTTTGCCGCCGAGGGCTGTGGGGCATTCAAAAAAGTAGGTGCAGCAGAGCCACAGGCGATTTACGTGCGAGCGCAAGCACAGCAGCGGCCGATTGTCGTCGGCAGCCGTTTCCATGCCACTCAGGGCACGGAGGTGTATCTGCATCGACTCGGCGAACATCAGTTCAGTCCGGTCGGGAGTGCGCTCAAATTTTGCCGGGTGGCGGAAGGGGAAGCCGATATTTATCCCTGCATCGGACTCACTTGCGAGTGGGATACGGCGGCTGCCCAATGCATAGTCGAAACCGCAGGCGGGGCAATCACCGACTTGCAAGGGCAGGCATTGCTCTATAACGCCAAGCCTTCGCTGCTGAACCCCTTTTTTCTAGCCTATGGCGACAAAACCCAAGACTGGACCCGCCACGCGGAGGGTATCACCGGCTCTCCCCCATCCGCCCGGCCCCCGCCTACGCCTTTGCTGAAGGCCGTCGTTGCCCTAGTGCTGGGGGCCGGCAAAAAAATACTCGAAATTTATACCACAGACTTTCGCATTGGCAAAAAAGCCGACCATTCCCCGCTCACCGCAGCCGATTTGGTCTCCCACCATTACCTGTCGGAAGGCTTGGCGGCATTGCAAGGCAACTTCCCTGTGTTGTCCGGGGAGTCGGCGGTGGAGACTTTTGAGGAACGTAGCCGTTGGGAAACTTACTGGCTGGTCGATCCCCTGAACGGAACAGACGGATTCATCCAGCGCAATGGAGAATTTACCGTCGATGTCGCCTTGATTCATGGCAACAAGCCCGTGTTGGGCGTGGTCTATGCCCCGGCGCTGCAAACTTGTTATTTTTCCGCCGACGGTTGCGGGGTTTTCAAATGCGTAGGCCAGGAAATCCCAATGGAAATCCACGTCCGGCCCCGGTCATTGCCGCATCCTGCCGTGGTCGGCAGTGGGGGGCGCGCATTTGAGATAGAAGCCTACCTGAAGCGTCTAGGCGAACATGAGTTTAAATCCATAGGCAGCTCCCTTAAACTCTGCAAAATAGCGGAGGGAGAAGCCGATCTGTATCCTTGCCTTGCCTCGACTTACGAATGGGAAACGGCTGCGGCCCATTACCTCGTCGAAGCAGCCGGTGGTGCGCTGATTGACCTGCGTGGCGAGCCTTTGCGTTACAATACCAAAGCCTCGCTTATCAATCCTTTTTTTTTGGCTTTCGCTGACTCGTCTAGGGATTGGAAGGCCTACGCCGTTGAACTTCATAATGTCAAAAAGCCTGCGGCAGCGTCAGGCTATGCAAGCCTATTGGTTCCACTATTGACTGGAAAGACTTTTACGGGTAGCTTTAACAGGTTTAGTTCGCTTACATTATAGTGGGCGTTTGACTACGCCCCAAATCATTTTTAGAGGGTAGATAAAGTGGAGCTTAGCGGCGGGGAAATTTTAGTCCAATGCCTAATTGACGAGGGCGTTGAATACATATTCGGCTATCCGGGGGGTGCGGTGTTGCACATCTATGATGCCTTGTTTAAGCAGGACAAGGTCAAGCATATCCTGGTGCGCCACGAACAGGGCGCGACCCATGCGGCGGACGGCTATGCCCGTTCCTCCGGCAAGCCGGGCGTGGTACTGGTGACCTCGGGGCCGGGCGCGACCAATGCCGTCACTGGCATCGCCACCGCCCACATGGATTCCATTCCCATGGTCATCCTCAGCGGCCAAGTACCGATGGCGGTCATCGGCAGCGATGCCTTCCAGGAGGCGGACATTGTCGGCATTACGCGGCCTTGTGTAAAACATAATTTCCTTGTGAAAGATGTCACCAAACTGGCGGCAACGATCAAGCAAGCGTTTTACCTTGCCACGACTGGCCGGCCCGGCCCGGTCTTGGTGGATGTGCCGAAAAACCTGACCGATCCAAGGGTCAAGGTTCCCTACGAGTATCCCAGCTCTGTCAGCCTGCGCTCCTACAATCCGCATGTCAAAGGCCACCGCTGGCAAATCAAGAAAGCGGTCGATCTGCTGCTTGCCGCCAAACGGCCGATGTTCTACACCGGTGGAGGCATTGTGCTAGGCGAGGCATCGGCCGAGTTGACCGAATTGACCCGGCTGTTGGGTTATCCGATCACCAACACGCTAATGGGCCTGGGAGCTTATCCGGGTACAGACAAGCAATTTGTCGGCATGTTGGGCATGCATGGCACTTACGAGGCCAATATGGCCATGCACGAATGCGATGTGCTGTTCGCCGCCGGGGCTCGCTTCGACGACCGCATCACCGGCATCATCGCCGAGTTTTGCCCCTACGCCAAAGTGATCCACATTGACGTGGACCCGTCTTCCATTTCCAAAAATGTGCGGGTGGACATTCCAATTGTCGGTGAGGTGAAACTGGTGCTTGCTGAAATGCTGGAACTAATCAAGGCCAGCGACAAACAACCCGATGCCGAGGCGCTGGCCGAATGGTGGAAGCAAATTGACACTTGGCGCGGACTAGACAGCTTGGGGTTCGACCGTAACGCCGATGTCATCAAGCCCCAATATGTGGTCGAGCAGTTGTGGGAAATGACCCACGGCGACGCCTACGTCACCTCCGACGTGGGCCAGCACCAGATGTGGGCGGCACAGTTCTACAAGTTCGACAAACCCCGCCGCTGGATCAATTCCGGCGGCTTGGGCACCATGGGCTTCGGTTTGCCGGCGGCGATAGGCACCAAGCTCGCGTTTCCCGATGCCGATGTGTTCTGCATCACCGGCGAAGCTAGCATCCAGATGTGCATACAGGAATTGGCGACCGCCCGGCAATATCGGACTGGGATCAAGATCGTCAATCTGAATAACGGTTACATGGGCATGGTCAGGCAGTGGCAGGAATTCAGTTATGGCAGCCGCTACTCCCAAACTTATCTGGAAACCCTGCCGGATTTCGTCAAATTGGCGGAAAGTTACGGCCATGTCGGCATTCGCATCGACAAGCGTTCCGATGTCCGCGCCGCTTTGGAGGAGGCTTACCGGCAAAAAGACCGTACGGTGTTCCTAGACTTCCACACCGACCCGACGGAAAATGTTTACCCAATGATCGAAGCCGGCAAGGCCCACCACGACATGCGCCTCGCCCCCGGCGTCAACATTGACACGGAGCTTGCCTAAGCCATGAGCCATATCATCTCCATCCTGATAGAAAACGAGTCCGGTGCCCTGTCCCGCGTGTCCGGGCTGTTTTCCGCGCGCGGTTACAACATCGAATCGCTTACTGTGGCAGCCACCCAAGACCCCACGTTGTCCCGCATGACACTGGTCACCTCGGGCAGCGATGAGATCATCGAACAAATCACCAAGCAGCTCAATAAGCTGATTGATGTGGTCAAGCTGATTGACATTTCCGAGTTCACCCATATCGAACGTGAGTTGATGATGGTGAAGACCCGTGCGACAAATGGCGGGCGCGAGGAAATCAAGCGGCTGGCTGAAATTTTCCGGGGCAATATCCTTGATGTGACCCCCACCACCTACATTATCGAAATCACCGGCGAGAAATCCAAACTGGATGCCTTCCTGCACACGGTGGGCGAGGAAAACATCATTGAAGTGGTGCGCTCCGGCACCACCGGCATACTGCGCGGGGAGCGCGGGCTGTCGGTTTAAGCTAGGGGAAACGGCGGTGGAATGGGCGGACGTTTGCGTTGACCCCAACCTCAAAGACCTGCCATACAAGGTCGAACTCGATCAATGGGGGCAGATTGTC
The DNA here is from genome assembly GCA_903934875.1 of uncultured Methylococcaceae bacterium. Taxonomy (GTDB): domain Bacteria; phylum Pseudomonadota; class Gammaproteobacteria; order Methylococcales; family Methylococcaceae; genus Methylumidiphilus. The sequence goes on along the minus strand of CAIZPP010000289.1, from coordinate 17,107 downwards.
ATGAGTCCCGCCAGCGTCCACCACATCCTGCTGCAAAACGCCATCGCCGACTTGCTGAAAGCAAGGACGGCGAATGGCAAAACCCTGCTGGAACTGCCCGTGCAAACGGCGGAAAACGTCAAAGTCCCCGATGTGGCCTGGCTTTCGCCGCAACGCTACGAACTCATTAAAAACAGCCCGGTTTGCCCGATAGCCCCGGAAATCTGCGTCGAAGTCCTGTCCCCAAGCAACACCCTCGCCCAGATGATGCACAAGAAAGCCTTGTTTCTGGCGGCGGGGGCTATCGAGTTTTGGCTATGCGATGACCAAGGCCGGTTGGCGTTTTATGATGCCAGCGGGACCATCGGCCACTCAAGCCTGGTGCCGGGGATGCAGTGTGTCATAGAAATTGATTAATCTCACTTCCTTGCCAAAGACTGAACCTTGGGAGAAAACCGCATGAATACAGGCTTAGAACAAACCATAGTCGAGCGTCTGCATGTGCTAGACGATGAAAAATTGGAGGAAGTTTTGGATTTCGTCGAGTTTCTCACACAACACAGGACAGTTGCCTCGGCACAACCTTCCACCCTTGGCAGAGTGCGCTGTGCGATGAAAGGAATGCTATCCACTGTAGATGAATTCATTGCCCATAAAGAAGAAGAAAAATTGCTGGAAGACTAGTGAACGGTTATCTTCTTGATGCTTGCGCTCTAATCGCCCTGCTAAACGATGAAACCGGGGCGGCACAAGTTGAAACCATCCTGCCATCGAACCTATCGGGCTTGTCGCGTTTGAGTGGATACGGTAGCCGGGTAGGGCGCGTATCTTTGCGCCCGACGTAATGGCGGTGAGTTATGGTAATGGCCTTGGGTAAATGCTACGGTGTCGATGGTTAGGCACTGGAACTGCCCGTGTAAACGGCGGAAAATGTCAAAGTCCCCGACACAGTGGCATGTGATTGTGGGCTGGTTGATATTGAAAACGCTGTAGGTTTAACGTATTGTTTCCCCAATAGTTACATTGAAAAAACCGCCAAAACCCTCCCTCCAACCCGCCGGAGCCGCCTGTTATGGAGCCTGTTACTATTACTATCGCCAGCCTTGTTTTACCCGTCATCCAGAGCAAACCCTTTCAAGATTTCCTGTCCCGCGCTGGCTCGCGCATCGCCAGTGATGCAGTCCGCTCCCGGTTCAACGATAAGCAGGGCGGCGGCAATCTTCCGGCCTTGACCGAGGCGCAACAGCGCTACCTCGTCGCGCAAAATGACCGGGAAGAGCGTGGGCTAGAATTGCAACAACTGCACCTTGCGCTATTGCACCAACGTCACCAGCAAGACATTGCCTTGGGGCTGCAAAAAATCCAAGCCGATCACGACATCGCCCATTGGTCGGGCTTGTTAAGCCGGGATGAGACCGTGCAACTGCTGACCCAAGCCCAAACCCAACACCGCTTGTTATTACTGTTGTCCGAACCCGATGTCAGCCCCAGTTGCCCGGAGACATTCCAGCACGATTTGCACCGCGAAGCCCGCGCCAAGGTCAAGCAATTCCTCGAACAGCACTATCCCTTGAATAATTCCTTGCAGCCGGTGGAATTCTTCGGCAAGTTCTTTAAGTCCTCGGTGTTTGACACGCAAGTCAAGCAACTGCAAAACCTCCTACCGGGGGTGCCCGCCGTCGTGTTGTACAGCGACCTCACCGACGAAATGTTCTACCTGCATCTGTACGCCTGGGGCTTGCCGGAACCGTTGTCGGGCATGGTCGAATGGAACTGGGAAGAAGCCAAAGACAAGCTGGAAGCCTCTGGTGTCGCGGAAAAGCAAGCCTTGCGGGAAATCCGCAAAACCATCGTCGCCCTGTACCAACTCTGCGCCGCGCTGCTGGCGGATGTGTACTACCTCAGCGTCAACCCGCTGCACGAACCGCGTGTGTTCCACCTCAGCGGCAGTGCGGACACCGACACCGCACTGGCCCCTTATTTCGCCAAACTGCGAGAATTTCAGCAGCAAGTGCGGGAGGCGTATGAACAGGACATCCGCGCAGGCACAAAGCGGGCGGATACCAGCCAAGACACCCCGCCGTCCGGCCCGCAACCGCCGCCCGTCGAGAACATCCACGGCTGGCCCGCCGACAAGGTGCGGGATTTGCAACAACGCACCGCCACCGCGTTGGGCAAGCCGGTGGTGTTCCGCGACAGCATGAAATCCGGCGGAGTAGGGCCGGAAATGGTCGTGATACCGGCCGGGTCGTTTTTGATGGGTTCGCCGATCCATGAGGAAGGGCGTTCCGGTGATGAAGGCCCGCAGCATCAGGTGACGTTTGCCCAACCTTTCACTATTGGGCGCTATGCGGTGACGTTTGAGGAATACGAACGCTTCCGCCGCGCTGATGATAAAGGTGGGGGGCTTGGGCGGCGACCGGTCATCAACGTCTCTTGGGAGGATGCGCAAGCCTATTGCCAATGGTTAAGCGCGGAAACCGGGCAACCGTATCGCCTGCCCTCGGAGGCGGAATGGGAATATGCCTGCCGGGCCGGCACAACCACCCGCTATCATTTCGGAAATACTATTACCCAAAATCAAGCAAACTTTTCGGACTCCATAATGGGGAGTATTGCAGGGGCTTTCGGAATCGGTCAAAGTAGGACAAAACCCGTAGGCCAATATCCGGGCAATGCCTTCGGTTTGTTCGACATGCATGGCAATGTCTGGGAATGGTGCGCCGATGCATGGCACGGCAACTACGAGCGTGCGCCGCAAAATGGCAGTGCGTGGCTGGAGGGTGATGATGATCGCCGGGCGGTTCGGGGCGGCTCTTGGGGCAACGTCCCGCAGTTCCTGCGTTCGGGTGGCCGTGACTGGTACGATGGGGCCGACGACGACCTCGGCTTTCGGCTTGCTAGGGCTTTTTGACCCTTTGCTCTTTGTGCTTTTTCCCTTTGCGCTCTTGCTCTTTTTTTTTGTCCGGCGAAGCCGGCGCGATTTTTTTTGGGGTATAGCCTAGTAATGTAGGCCGGAATAAGCCCGATTACGGGCGTTTCCGGCATAAACTCCGGGTTCTATCCTTCCCATGCTCCGCGTCACAATGCAGTTGGTGCACCCTATGTATAACCTACGGCAAAAAGAAACGCAGAGCGTTAATAGCTGCATACCCACGCGGAGCGTGGGAACGATATGAGTAATTCATCACTTTGTTATTCAAGACAAAACTAATGATACATGAATATATCCAAGCCGCGCTAGAATTGGCTCATTATGAGATGATTGATGATGAAGAGCCTTATTATGCCGAAATTGCGGCGCTGCAAGGCGTATGGGCTACAGGCCGGATTTTAGAAGAATGCCGTCGCAATTTGGCTGCAACCATTGAGGGTTGGATATTAGTGCGTATTACAGCGTTTTCATTCTTAATAAATAATTTGACAATGGGTGCACTGAGATGTTTTTGATTTAGAAAACATTGCAACACCATAGATTCTATTACATAACCATTAGATGTTGAAAACGCTGTATGCAATGGCAAGAAGTCTGTGAACACCCCAGCCTGAAGAATCTGCCCTTTAAGATAGAACTGAATGAGCATGGGGAAATTATCATGACTGCCGTGAAAGTCATTCATTCCCTGTATCAAGGGGAGATTGAGTTTTTATTGCGGTCCTTGTTGAAAACGGGCAAAACCCTGCCGGAATGTGCGATAAAAACCGAGCGAGGCACCAAAGTTGCCGATGTCGCTTGGGCCAGTGCGGACCGGGTTAAACTCATCAAACATGAAACTGAATGCTCGATAGCGCCGGAAATCTGCGTGGAAGTGCATTCCTCAAGCAATACCGACGATGAAATGGAAGAAAAACGTAGGCTTTACTTTGCTAGCGGTGCGGTTGAAGTTTGGCTATGCAAAGATGGGGCGATGAGTTTCTATGGCCGGGAGGGGAAAATAGAGGGGTCATCACTAGTTCAGGGATTTCCATTATTGATAGAAATTGAAACTTAAAAATTACATCGTTCCCATGCTCCTCGTCACTGCCATTAAGTTAAGGATTTTCCGTTCGCCCTGAGCTTGTCGAAGGGTGGACGGAAAATCCCCATATCATTGATCGTTAAGCCATTCGGTTCGACAGGCTCACCACGAACGGCTTAACTTAATGGCAGTGATGCTCTGCGTGGGAATGCCTACACGGACGCTCTGCGTCGAACTATGTGTTTGAGGGGAAAGGTATGGTCACTGGAGAGAAACTCAACGCGGAGCGTCGAAGGCAGCATTCCCACGGAGACCGTGGGAACGATAATAAAACGCTGATAATCAACGCGGATTTATCCAATGCCAAGCACGGCGAGGCTATCGTAAGCCTGCTCAATGAGTATGCGCTAGACGATATGGGCGGAAATTGCGAGTTATCGAACTTCGTCAAGCAGAATCTGATAGCCGAACTGCAAAAGCGGCACGGGGCCCATGTCATCCTCGCCTATGTTGACGGCAAGCCGGCGGGGCTGTCGATTTGCTTTGAGGGTTTCTCAACCTTTGCCTGCAAGCCGCTATTGAATATCCACGACCTCATCGTTACCAAGAAACACCGTGGGCAAGGTCTATCGAAAAAACTCCTGGCAGAAGCCGAGGCTATCGCCAGGAAGCTTGGATGCTGCAAACTCACGCTGGAGGTATTGGAGGGCAACCTCGTTGCCCAAGCAGCCTATAAAGCCAATGGCTACGCCAATTACCAACTCGATCCAAAAACAGGTAGGGCATTGTTCTTGCAAAAAAAGCTGGCGTGAGCAAGAAAAACCACAGCAGACATCCATAGCTTGCCGTAAGCCGTAGCTTGCCATCCTTGGACGCTGGATTCCGGCATCCATGACCGGAATGACGGGCTATTTCTCACATCTTGGCTCAAAATGAGAATTGCTACCGCCGGAGCGGGTTTATTCTGGCTTACATTTGGTTTCTTTCGGAAAGTTGTTTTCGGCCATATGCTTAGCCACCACTGACAATACGTATCGCCCCGGTCGGGCAGAATTTTTCCGCCGCCTGCGCCTTGCCAAGCAATTCCGCCTTAGGGTTGTGGTCCAGTACCGTCAGGCTGCCTTTTTCGTCCACATGGAAAATTTCCGGCGCTTCCGCCATGCAATTGGCATGTCCCTTACAGAGATCAAAGTCCACCGCCACATGGAAAGCGCCTAGTGGCTCAGCAGTTTGCTTCGCTTCGGCTTGGACCTCGCCGGTTCCCACCCCCTCGGTATGGGCGCGCCGGCGATAGCGAACCGGACAGGGCGACCCCGGCTCCACGACCATTTTCTGATAGTCGTCCTGGTAGCTTTCCGGTGAATTAACCAGTTCGAACTCGAAGTGTCGCAGCAAGGTGCTGATGATGGCTTTGATCTGGAACAAGGCAAACGCATTGCCCGAACATTTGTGCCTGCCGCCGCCGAAAGCCTGCCAACCATAGAGGTTCTTGTCCTCGCAGCGTTCGGGTGTGTAACGGTCCGGGTCAAACTGATTGGGGGCGGGGAAAAGGTCTGCGCCGCGATGGGTGACGGAAGGCGCGGCACAGACAAATTTGCCGGCCTTGACCAGAAAATCCTTCACATAAAAATCTTTCATCACCTTGCGCATCAGCAAAATCAGCGGGGGATGCAGCCTAAGCACTTCTTTCAGGACGTTCTCAAGCTTGGGCACTTGGCGCAAGGACTCAAAGCTGACCCCCGCACCATCGGCAAACAAGGCATCAATTTCCTCCAACACAGTTTGCAGATGCTGTGGATGGCGCAGCAGTTCAAGCAACACCCAAGCCGTCGTCCCGGAACTGGTGTGGTGGCCTGCGAAGACGGCAGCGATTAACATGCCGGTGATTTCATGGGCCGACAGTTTGCTGCCGTCCTCGTAGTTCGCATCAATCAAGGTCTGGAAAACATTCGCCTTGTTATCCAGTTTCCCCGCCCGCTTTTGCATAATCTGTATCACCATCTGCTCTAGCCTGGCTCGGGCCTTGTCGCGCCGGCGAAACAGCGGCAAGGGTAGATTGGGGAAAATATAAGCAATGGGCTGGATGGATTGCTCCAAGTCATGGTAGATTCCGACAAACTCGTTGCTCAGTTCGTAGCGGAACTCGGGACCCAGCAGGCAATGGCTGGAGGTGTAAATCGTCAGTTCCTTGCTAAACCCAAGCAGATCAATCTCGCCCGCATCGCCCCAATCCTTGATCATATTTTCCACTTCGGCGACGATCAGGTCCGAATAAGTCCGCATCGGTTTGTCGCGCAAGGCCGGCATGAGCATTTGCAACTGCTCGTTCTTCCGTTTGATCGGGGCGTCGAACACCACACCTTTGCCGAATATCGGCGTCATCATCTTGTAGGCGGGGCCTTGGTCCAGCACTTCGTCGGCGGCGCGGTAAAAGGCCTCGCTGGCTTCGGCACCAGTGAGCAATACCATGTCTAGATGGAAAAACTTGAATTGTGCGACATCGCCTAGTTGTTCGCGCAGTTTCAACATAAACTCATGCGGATTCTTGCCGAATTGGGGGATGTGCCCAATAAAGGGTAGTGCGCCAGACAGCTTGGGCGGCTCCTTGAAATTGATTTTATTCATTCTGCGTCCGCTTCCTCTTTCAGCTTGAAACCACCCGTCAACTGCTGCTGGACATTATGCGGCACGGCGGCATAGTGGCTTAGCTCAATCGAGTAGTGGCCGCGTCCGCTGGTGAGGGAGTTCAGGCGCGACTGGTAATCGGCCAATTCGCTTAAGGGGACTTTGCCGGTGATGACCAGCCGGCCGTGCCCCTTGGAGTCGGTGCCAGTGATCTGGCCGCGCTTGGCGGAAAGATCGCCGGTAATGTCGCCCATGGACGCATCCGGGGCGATAATCTCGATATCGACGATGGGTTCCAGCACAATCGGCTTGGCGGCGCGTATGGCTTCGATGACGGCCTTCTTTCCAGCCATGACGAAGGCGATTTCCTTGCTGTCCACCGGATGGGTCTTGCCATCGTAAACAATGACCTTCAAGTCGCTGACCGGAAACCCGGCAACCACGCCCTCATCCAAAGCTTGCCGCACGCCCTTCTCCACGGCTGGCATGTAACTGCCGGGAATGGTGCCGCCCTTGACGCCATCCTCGAACATAAAGCCTTCGCCGCGCTCCAGTGGCTCGATGCGCAAGTAAACCTCGCCGAACTGCCCCGCTCCACCCGTCTGCTTCTTGTGGCGGTGGTGCCCTTCCGCGTTTTGTGTGATGGTTTCGCGGTAGGGAATCAACGGGGTTCGGGTGCTGACTTCCAACTTATATTGGCTGACCATCTTTTCCAGCTTGACCTTCAGATGGGTGTCGCCTAGCCCGCGGATGACGGTTTCGTTGGTCGAGGGGCGGCGTTCGACCACAAAGGTCGGATCTTCCAGGGACAGCTTGTCAAGGATATCGAACAGCCGTTGTTCGTCGCCTTTGCGCTTGGTTTCCACCGCCAGCCCGGACATGGGGTTGGGGAAGTTCAAGGGCTTGAGGTGGATATGGTCTTCGTCGTGGGAATCGTGCAGCACACAGTCAAATTCAATTTCGTCCACTTTGGCCACGGCACCGATATCGCCGGGCACTAAGGCATCCGCCTCGACGAATTCCTTGCCTAGCAGGCAATAAAGATGGGCGGCTTTGAACGGGCGCTTGCCGTCGCCGACGAAAAGTTGGGCATCCTTTCTAATCGTGCCCTGATGCACCCTAAACACGCCGACCTTGCCCATGTACGGGTCGGAAATGACCTTGAAGACATGCGCCAGCACATGCTTGTCGGGGTCCGCTTCGGCATGGAAGGCTTCCGCAGGTCCGCCCGGTTCGCCCCGGTAAAACGGCGGCGCATTGCTTTCCGTTGGATTCGGGGCCAGTGTGGCGAGGACGTGCAACAACTCCCGAATGCCCGCGCCGGTCTTGGCTGAGGTGAACAAAACCGGTGCCAGGCCCGCCCGCAAGGCGCTTTCAAACGGGTTGTGTATCTCGTCCGGCTTGGGTTCCTGGCCCTCTTCCAGATATTTCTCCAGCAACCCCAAGTCTTCTTCGACAATCCGCTCGATCAGGTCGCTGTGCGCCTTGGCAACGGAACCGAAGTCGGACTCTCCGCTGTCATGCTCCAGCACCTCCACCACGTCTTGGGCACCGTGGGCCGGCAGGTCTAGCACTATGCCCCGGAAGCGTGTGCGGATTTCGTCCACCAAGCCCGGCAAATCAACATTTTCGGCATCAATCTTGTTGACGACGATCATGGTGCAAAGCTGGCGCTCTTTGGCCCAGCGCACCATGCGTTCGGTCATTAATTCAATGCCGGTTTGGGCGTTGATGACAATTAGTACGGTATCGACAGCCGCCAAGGCGGCGATGGCCTGGCCTGCAAAATCGGGGTAGCCTGGGGTGTCCAGCAGATGCAGCCGGGTGTTTTCGTAATCAAAATGGGTAACCGCGCTATACAGGGAGTGACCGTCGGATTTTTCCTGCGGGTCGAAGTCGCATACAGTATTGCCCTTTTCGACAGCGCCTTTGTTTTTGATTGCCCCGGCGGAGTATAGCAGTGCTTCTGCCAAAGTGGTCTTGCCGGATGCGCCGTGGCCAACCAAGGCGATGGTGCGTATGGATTGTGTGTTGTAATTATTGGGCATGAGCCTTATCCATTAATTCAGTTGATAAGCCGCCCATTTTACGCCGGAAGGACGCTGTCTGCGACCTTTGCGAGTGTTTTTAGCATTTTTACAGCGTGTTCAATCGCTAAGTAGATGACCATATATTTTTTAACTTTTCGGCTGGCAGTAAGGATAAGCCGTTCGTGGTGAGCTTGTCGAACCATGAACGGCTTAATCCTCCATCCTTCGACAAGCTCAGGACGAACGGTTAAGCCTTTATTTTCTAGTTGTTGAAAAACTTATGAACCCCTACTTATTGCGCTGTTGGGCGTTTTATAGAGCATCCACCCGCAACCGCGCCACCACTTCCAAGGTCAAACCTGTGGCGATGGAGATGGCGGTATCGTCAAGGATAGGCAACAAGTTCCGCGCCACGGCCAGCGCTTTGGCCGCTTGTCCATCCTCAAATGCTTTGGCCTGCGAACCCCGTTGCAAGCGGATGAAATCATGCCGGCGTTCCTGCTGCTCCAAATCTTCCGCCGTCATCGCGGCGGTGTTGGCAATGGCAAAAGCCTCGCGTATCGGTGCCTCGTTTAGGGCCTGCGGAACCACGTTCAAATGTCCAGTGTTTTTGACGAAATAAAGCCATTTGTCTTGGATTGTCGCCAACTGCCCTTCATCCAGGGTGAATTTCGGCAATTCGAAAAAAATCAGTTCTATGTCATCGCGGTATTGGATGAAGCGCTCTTTTTCCAACAATAGAAAACGGCTGCATACTTCGTCCGTCTCGAATAGTGTGAAGTCGGTCAGGGTCAGTGCAATGACCGGATTCAGCAGGGTATAGTCTTCACCTTCGCGCAATTGCCGGGAGTAGCTCTTGGCGGCGTTATACAGAATGCGTTGCTCGAAGCCCTTGACGTTGAGCACCTGCATTTCGACAATGACTTCACGTCCATCGGCCAGCGTGGCTTTGACATCCACATAGGTGTCCTTCATGCCTTGCAACAGGGGGATTTGGTAGGGATCGACAATCACCAAGTCAGTCACTTCCCGCCCCTTGGGAAAGCCGATCAGGGCGTTGAGGAAACTGATCAGGATAGGTTTGCTCTCGGCACTGCCGAAAACCTTCTTGAAGGCATAGTCGGTTTTAACATCTAAAAAGCGCATGGCTAAGGCTCCGCCAAAATATCCCTGCACTCCGTCGGCAATTGCGGCGTGGGGGCGGGGTGCGGCTTGGGCGTAGTGACGGTGGGCTGGTGGAACCACCAGTCTAGGCTGGCATCGCAACCCTCGCCGGCCGGAATGGGTTCTTGCCCCCGGCAACTTGGGCTGTCGGCGGGGCAACTGAGGCGCATGTGGAAATGGTCGTCGTGGTTATACCAGGGGCGTATCACATGTAGCCAGTCCCGATTGCCTGTCACGCTTTCGCAAAGTTCTTTTTTGATGTGGGGGTTGACAAATATCCGGTCAACTCCGGGCAGGTTCGCCGCCAATTCCAGCAAAGTCGCATGGTTGTCTGTCCACTTGCCCTGGTCCAAGCCTGTTTTTGAGTCGTTGAGCATGGAAGGGGCAGGGATGTTGCCGCGCATCTCATCGGCCCCGGTTAGGAGTTTCGGCTTGAGGTTGAACCAGATGTCCACATCCAGGCCGCTTTGGTGGCTGCGATGCCCGAATGGCAGCGGCCCGCCACGGGGCTGGCCCAGGTCGCCAATTTGCAATGTCCCTAAATTGCGCTGTGCCACTTTCTGCCCCAAAATTTGGATGGCATTGACCAAATCCGCGTGGCCCCAGTAGCGGTTGCGTTCGATGTGCATGACCACATAACCTTTCCCCTCCAATGGCAGGACTTGCGCACCGGCTATGCAGCCGCTGTTGGTCTCGCCGACTGACCGGGGCGAACCCTCCGACGGGTGGTCCACGCGGGACCACTCGGATGCGTGCAGCGCAACACTGCCCAGCATCAAGCACATTAAAATGACCAGCCGTTTTGGCCGGGACTCAAAGGTTGTAATCTTGTCTCTGATTTCCATGTTAAATTTTGCTTAGCTCGTTTGTCGTGCAAATGGGATAATTGTAAAGCATTTCGTAACTAGTCGGCACTAAGACCGATATAGATGAGTGCGGTAGTAAAGCTACATTCGATTTGCCCTCACCCCAACCCTCTTCCAGAGGGAGAGGGAGTGTAATGTTGCTTTACTACCGCAGTGCCTTATAAAATCCCCAAATCACCGGCAATGAAATTATTGAACCGCATACTGCAACATTTCTCCATCAGCAAATTGGCATTGTTGAGTGTTGGATTAACCTTGCTGCCCATGTTGGCGGGTATGTTGTCGGCGTTTTTCGCCGTTGAGCGGCTATCGTCTGTGTCGCAATATGCCGTCCATCATGTCGTGGCAGAGGCTAAGAACGGTCAGCAGTTGCTGGATCGGCTGAACGATATGGAAGGCAGGGCCAGGCAATATTCTAGTTTACGCGATGCCAGCACACTCCGCGATTTGGAGCTAGTCCACGGGCAATTCGGCGAGTGGTTGGCGGGGCTTGTCGATACCGCCAAAGCAGAAAACGACCCAATGGCTGCAGGATTGGAAGCCCTTACGGCAGATGAAAAAGCCGCCTTCGAGACGTTTGTGTTACGTTTTCCCGTCATCAAAGCCTCCATGCAGAAAGCAAGCAACCCTGACCCGCAGAGCTTGCAAGAGTCACTCTCACAGGCTGCGCCAGCCGAATCCGAGCATTTTCCCTCGGTCAAGGCAAAAGTCCGCGAGTTATCCTATGGTTATGCCACACACATTGAAGCAGAGGCTAGGAGCCTTGCGAACCTGTCTCGCGAAACCAAGCGCGGCTTGGTTATCAGCATTATCCTGCTATTGTCCATTTTTTGGGTCGTGCTGTTGGTTGTCGTGTTCCTATTGCATAACCCGATTCGGCAAATTGATTTCTTCATCAGGGCATTGGGCGCGGGGAATTTCACCCAGCCAATCCGTGTAGTCGGGACTAGCGACGTGAAGTTTCTCGGCGAACGGCTGGAATGGTTGCGCACCCACCTTAACGAGCTGGAAATGGCCAAGCAGCGTTTTGTGCGCAATGTGTCGCATGAAATTAAAACCCCTTTGGCCACCATCCACGAAGGGGCCGATTTGCTGTTGGACGAAGTGGTGGGGGAATTGAATCAGGAACAGAAGGACATTGCAAAGATATTGGTCAACAACGCTGATAGAATGGATAAAATGATAGCTGAATTCATCAATTACAGCCAAGTTAGCGCTCGCCGGGCCAGGCAGAAGTTCGCCCCCACCAATTTGGCCCTATTGGTCAGGGAACTGCTCGAAGACTATCGCTTGCAATTGCGGAGCAGGTCGATTACGGTCGCCGAGTCCATACAACCCATTGAAATTATAGGTGATGAGGAGCAGTTGCGAACCATAGTCGACAATTTGCTTTCAAACGCGGTCAAATACTCTCCTGAAGGAGGGGAAATTCGCCTATCGCTAAAAAGCGAGGATGGACACATGGAGTTGGAAATTGAGGATGATGGTCCAGGCATCGACCCTGACGAATACGAAAAAGTGTTCGAACCCCTTTATCAGGGGCGTTCGTCGCGTGCCTTGGGTGTCAAGGGCACAGGTTTTGGCCTGGCCATTGTGGCCGAGTGCGTGGCCAGCCACTACGGGAAGGTCGAAGTACTGGCATCCCATGAAGACCATGCCGGTGCGCGTATTAGAATAAAAATCCCTATGCAATCGTTAAATTATCGAAAATCATCAGACGAAACACAAGGCTTAATCCTGACATGAGTGAAGCTAACAAACGCATCTTATTGGTGGATGACGACCCGGACTTACTCCGGCTGTTGGGTATGCGGCTGACTTCCGCCGGCTATGAGTTGACGACCGCGAACGGCGGAGTGGAGGCCTTGTCCCGTGTGGCAAGCTTCCGTCCCCATGTTGTGATCACTGATTTGCGTATGGAAGGCATGGACGGCATGGCTTTGTTTGAGGCCTTGCATGAACAGTATTCCACCCTGCCTGTCATTATCCTGACTGCCCACGGCACCATCACTGACGCAGTCAATGCCACTAAGCGCGGAGTGTTCGGCTTCCTCACCAAACCGGTGGACAAAACCGAATTGATCAAGCAGGTCGAAGATGCCATGCGGATTGGCATTACCAATATCGAGCGCCAGTCCACAGGTGTTTGGCGTGAAAAAATCATCACCCAGAGTCCGTTAATGGAGGAATTGCTGAACCAGGCCCAGCGTGTGGCACAAAACCGGGCCAGCGTGTTCATCGGTGGTGACAGCGGCACAGGCAAAGAATTGCTGGCTCGGGCAATACACGAGGCCAGCATTCGCAAGGATGGGCCGTTCGTGGCGGTGAATTGCAGCGCCATCCCCGAAAGCCTGTTTGAATCCGAATTGTTCGGCCACAAGAAAGGCTCTTTCACTGGCGCAATCCGCGACCATAACGGACTGTTTCGCGAGGCAAACGGCGGAACGCTGTTTTTGGACGAAATCGGCGATATGCCGAAGACGATACAAGTCAAGCTGTTACGGGTTTTACAGGAAATGAAGGTACGCTCGGTCGGCGGCACCAAGGACGATCCGGTGGATGTGAGGATCATTTCGGCCACCCACAGCGATTTGGAAAATGCCATGAAGGAAGGCAGCTTTCGCGACGACTTGTATTACCGCCTGAATGTGGTGACTTTCCTGCTCCCCTCACTTTCCAAACGCCCGGAGGACATACCCTTGTTGGCAAACTATTTTTTGCGGTCGCTAGGCGAGGCCTACGGGGACAAGGTCAAGGGTTTTTCGCCGGAGGCGATGGAGTGTTTGGTGAACTCCGAATGGCCTGGCAATGTGCGCCAATTGCGCAATGTGGTCGAACAATGCATGGCCCTCTCGCACACGCCCTTGATCCCTTTGACCTTGGTCCAACGGGCGGTGAAGGATGAGCCTACCCAATTTCTGTCTCTGCAGGATGCTAGGAACAAGTTTGAGCGGGATTATTTGATCCGCCTGTTGCAGATGACCGGCGGCAGCGTGACCCATGCGGCCAAACTGGCCAAACGCAACCGCACTGAGTTTTATCGCCTGTTGAGTCGGCACGGCATGAAACCGGAAGATTTCAAGGAGCCGGAGTGAGTGCACGCAAGTCCCTCGCCCGTTTGCGGGAGAGGGATTTAGGGAGAGGCTTATATCATTTTGCAAGGCACATACACACAAGATGGTTTAATTGAGCGTCCTTTATTATTATCCTTTGTTAAGATAAAAATGCTGTACATAAATACAAACCTGCTTTTTGATTATTTACACCCAATTGAGAGTCAAGCATCCATGAACACACCCGTCCAACTGATTACCGGCCCTGTGACTGGGGCGGCCTGTTTGCTGCGTGGCCTCAAGAGGCTATGGCAGCCCGACCTGCGCCATTTTGTCTGGGGGCCGTTGCTGGTTAATTTAGGTTTGTACATTATCGGGATATGGTTCGGTGTCCACTATTTTTCTGCCGTATTAGACTGGCTGATGCCGACTTGGCTGGAATGGCTGCGCTGGCTGTTATGGCCCTTGTTCGCTGCCCTATTGGCTGGTGTCGCTTTCTTTAGTTTCACCGTGGTTGCCAATCTGATCGCATCCCCGTTCTACGGGCCTTTGGCGCTGAAGGTACAAAGGCAACTGGGCCTTTCTCTGCCCGATGAGACAGGGGAGGGGCGCGTCGCTACCCTATTCGCAGATATTGCATCCGAATGCGGGCGGTTTGCCTATTTCGCCTCGCGGGCATTGCCCTTGATGCTGCTTTCTGTCATTCCAGGCGTCAATCTCGCAGCACCTTTCCTATGGCTGTTGTTTGGTGCTTGGAGTTTGTCATTGGAGTACATGGCGTATCCCTCGGAAAACTTAGGCATCCGCTTTCCGCAGCAGCGGGAATTGGCCTGGGCGAACAAGATGGAGTCCTTAGGGTTTGGCGCGGCGATTTTGCTCGGCTTGGCACTGCCGGTGGTCAATATCCTGATACCCCCCGCCGCTGTGGTTGGCGCGACACTGTATCTTTCCGGACGGCGCAAAATAAATAGGCCGTAAGCCATAGTTCTGGCAATATTTTTGCGCGCTCGACAAACAACGGCCTATGTGCCACTACATCGCTAGGAGTCCCGATTTGCATTTATCTACAGCGTTTTTTCTTAACAAACTGATGTTACGCAGTCATCGCTAGAGGATGGCAACTTGTGGAGTGCGGCGACTCGTCGCCGCTGGACGCAAATCGTAAAGTAGTCCTTGCCGCCATAGAGCCGGGTGCCGCGCCCGATGATCTGCTTGAACTCGATCATCGTTGTAATGGGCCGCATCAGCACGATGTTGCGCACATTGCGGGCATTCACGCCGGTCGAAAGTTTCTGCGACGTGGTCAGTATGGCGGGTACGGTCTTCTCATTGTCTTGGAAATCCCGCAGGTGCTGTTCTCCGATGTCACCGTCGTTGGCGGTCACCCGGTGGCAGTAGTTCGGGTCGGTGCTGCCCTTCATCTGGTTGATGAGGTCGCGCACCGCCGGGGCATGCTCCTGGTTCGCACAGAACACCAAGGTCTTTTCCTTCTGGTTGATCTGCGAACGGCACGGCGGCGAAGCGGTCGCGCCAGACGTTCGCCTCGGCGAAGGTCATGTCCCAGAGTTCGTCCGGCGTGGGATAGCGCGGTATCTCGCCTTCCTTGCCGGTCTCCATGTCGATGCCGTAAATGCCCTGGCCGTTGCTGGAATAGGCGAAGCGCACGGCCATCTTTATCGCGTAGTTTTTGGCCTGGCCAACACCTTCCGTCAGCGGCTTGTCCCATGCCTTGACTTCCTCCACCGCCAGTTTGACATTGCGGTATTCCAGCACGTAATCGGCGGTGATGGCCTTGCCGCGCTTGCCGTTGCCCTCAATGCGGCCTAGGGTGATAGCGTACTCGCGGCGGATGCGGCTACCCTCCACCACGCCCCAGCCTGCCGCTTTAAGTGCGGGGTCGATATATTCAGCGCGGGTTTCGGCTTCGTTCATCGCGTTCACACGATTATTCACCTATCGGCGGTTCGTCAGCGTCGTTTTTCATGCAGTCGAACAAATCGTCTAACGGCTCGTCAAAATCATCCGCCATCCAAATTTCGCCTTCCATTTCACCCGGTGGCGTGATTTTGCGGCGCGGTTCACGGTAAGCGGTCAACAGTGCCACAGGCTGACCGGCATGGGCGTTGACGATTTCCTCCCTCTGCGCTACGGACTCCAATAAGCGGGAAAGATGGGTTTTGGCTTCGTGAATATTGACGGTTTGCATAGACGGACTCCGGTTTAGCTAAGGCTTAGTTTAGTGCGGAGTGGGGGGAAAGGCAAATTCATCATTCCTCATTGAAAGCTTGGTGCGTCAATGACTTGGGTGCGCCTAGCGTCTGCTCGGCACTAGGCGAACCCAGCGTCCACAAGGAATAACTGCTCCAAACCCATTGCTCCGCACTTTGCACCAATCCTGCCTTGACCGGGTTTTGATGAATATACTCGATAGCTTGCAGAAAGTGTCTCTCATCACGAATGTAACGATCCCAATACTCGCGCTGCCATATTGGCCCTGGCTTTCCTCCCCCAAGTTGCTGTATGCGTTTGCCGGTATAGCCTTTCCAGCCTTGGATCACTTTGCCTAGGGCGACTTCTTCACCCATCTTCACCAATAAATGCACATGATTAGGCATTACGCACCAAGCCAGCAATTGATAACGCACACCGTCGTAATGCTGCCAATTTTCGACCACCAAAGCGGCTATTTGTGGATCGCGCAACAGACATGCGCCATACCCGGCATCAGCCCATTCTTCGATACGCCGACGGCGGTACTTACCCTGTTGGTCTATAGGCACGTTAAGCAGTTCTTCGGCCAGTTTAGCGAAAGCCTCGGTGGGCAAACTATCGGCCAAGCGATAAGTAATGAATTGAATTTGGCCCGGCACATCACAATGGGGTAACGCCTTGTGGTAGGGGCAAAACCCACGGTCGTATAGGTGTGCCAAAGGGGACGCAGAGCGTCCTTGGGAGGTGCCGAGCGTTTTTGGAGCACTGAGCGTCGGCTCGGCTTCGCCGCCCAAATGCCGGTGGAGCGCCCAGCGTCGGCTCGGCTTCACCGCCCAAAATGCCGAGCAGACGCTCGGCGCTCCCGGTTTGCATCTCATTGGATTTTCCCATAGTTCGCCATTGAACGCTTGCTTTTGGATCACCGAGCGTCCGCTCGGCTTTACCGCCCAAAATGCCGGTGGAGCGCCGAGCGTCGGCTCGGCTTCACCGCCCAAATGCCGGTGGAGCGCCGAGCGTCGGCTCGGCTTCGCCGCCCAAATGCCGGTGGAGCGCCGAGCGTCCGCTCGGCTTCACCGCCCAAAATGCCGGTGGAGCGCCGAGCGTCGGCTCGGCTTCACCGCCCAAAATGCCGGTGGAGCGCCGAGCGTCCGCTCGGCTTCGCCGCCCAAATGCCGGTGGAGCGCCGAGCGTCGGCTCGGCTTCAGTTCTTGAAGGCTTGT
>CAIZPP010000288.1 GCA_903934875.1 uncultured Methylococcaceae bacterium | reverse complement strand
GGGAGTGCAAGGCCTGCCTTGTCACCGGGAGTGCAAGGCCTGCCTTGTCACCGGGAGTGCAAGGCCTGCCTTGTCACCGGGAGTGCAAGGCCTGCCTTGCCTTTGGATGCCCTCGCAAGGCAGGCCTTGCACTCCCGCATCACTTCTAATCGCACCCTCTCCAACCTACTGCCCTTGTCACCTTATCGACAATCAAAACTGCTAGATGTCCGGTTCATGATAGCTTTTTATAAGCTTATTCTTTTTATTTTCAATTAATTAATAAATGGCACAAGAGATGCTTCAGACAGGATTACAACCCATCCAACCCTGCCTTGGGAGCCGATCCATGCAACTACCCGTTTTGCAAAACCACGAACCAGCCGCCGCCAAAGGCGGTTGTAGCGCATCATCCTGCGGCTCGACCGACGACCAGGTCAATGAACTGCCTGATAGCATCCGCGAGAAAATACAAAACCACCCCTGTTATTCCGAGGATGCCCACCACTATTTCGCACGCATGCATGTCGCCGTCGCTCCGGCCTGCAACATCCAATGCCATTATTGCAACCGCAAATACGACTGCTCCAACGAATCCCGCCCCGGCGTGGTGTCGGAACTGCTGACCCCAGACCAGGCGGTGAAGAAGACGATGGCAGTCGCGGCGAACATTCCGCAGATGACCGTGTTAGGCATTGCCGGCCCCGGCGACCCCCTGGCAAACCCGGAGCGCACTTTCGAGACTTTCCGCCAATTGAGCAAAGACGCGCCGGACATCAAACTGTGCGTGTCCACCAACGGGCTGGCCCTGCCGGAATCCGTGGACGAGTTGGCCAAGCACAATATCGACCATGTCACCATCACCATCAACACTGTGGATGCGGAAATCGGCGCGAAAATTTACCCGTGGATTTTCTGGAAAAACCGCCGCATCAAAGGCAAGAAGGGTGCGCAAATCCTCATTGACCAGCAACAGAAAGGGCTGGAAATGCTGATTGCGCGGGGCATTTTAGTCAAGGTCAACTCCGTCATGATACCCGGCATCAACGACCAGCATTTGGCCGAAGTCAGCAGGGTGGTCAAATCCAAGGGCGCGTTCCTGCACAATGTCATGCCGCTGATCTCCGAACCCGAACATGGCACGTTCTACGGCGTGATGGGCCAGCGCGGACCGACCCCGGACGAGTTGATGGACTTGCAGGAAGCCTGTTCCGGCGACATGAACATGATGCGGCATTGCCGCCAATGCCGTGCTGACGCGGTAGGCTTGCTGGGTGAAGACCGGGGAGCCGAATTCACGCTGGACAAGATTGATGCGATGGAGATCGACTACCAGTCGGCGATGGAAATGCGTAAAAACGTTCAGGAAGGCATCCTCGCCGACATGAATGAAAAACGCGCCGCCGCGGCCGCCAAAGCCAAGCCTAAGGTGCCGGCGGGCACCCGCCCGGTGCTGATGGCCGTCGCCACATCCGGCCAAAGCCTGATCAACATGCACTTCGGCCACGCCAAAGAGTTCCAAATCTACCAGGCATCGCCGGAGGGTGTGAAATTCATGTCCCACCGTAAAACCGACCAGTATTGCTCGGGTGACTCCACCTGCGGCGATGCGGAATCGGCCCTGGCGCTGACGATTCGTTCGCTGGAAGGCTGCGAGGCGGTGCTGTGCTCGAAGATCGGCTATGAGCCTTGGGAAATGCTGGAAGAAGCAGGCATCGTCCCGAATGGCGAACATGCCATGGAAAACATCGAGGAGGCGGTGATGGCGGTTTATCTGGAGATGCACAACACGGGAAAGTTGCAGGAGGCACCGGCTAAGCTGCAACGGGCGAGTGCCTGACTACCCGCAGGGAGTCTGCCGCAAGCGCCACCTTGACCTTGTCCGTCCCCAAATGCCACACAGGCTGCGACCGGCTAACTGCCAGTCGGTCGTAGCTGGTGTGGCATTCATTTCTCTTGCACGGCCCGAAATGTCATGGACGCGGGATGGGCTATCACATCCGGCTTTAGCTAGGCTTTGGGAGCGCTTTACTGCTATGATTCTCAGCAATTAAAGAATTCAACAAGCAGCCACCATGTGCACCCATAATTTGCTATAACTATGACGGCATTTTCTTAATGAATCATAGTATTTGGCAGGTCGCAAACATGAACAGCCCCACTAGTCTAATCCAGCGCCTCATCCATTGGCTGAAATCAACCACCGCAACGGACGAGGATGAAGGCGATTTTGTAGACGAGTTCAGAAAATCCTTGAGGGCTGATTACATGACCATGGACGAGGAGGCCAAGCAGAAAATTGCCTCGGCCATTTCCCAACAAAGTCTCTATTTTGAAAAAGGTGGTGCCGGTGGCAATTTGAGCCTGCCGCAGTTGTGGTCGCTGGAGTTATTGATTTTAAGGCATATGTCAGATAGGGATACCTTGCGCAGGTCTTGGATCATACGGGAAAAATTCAGGGTACTGATGGGCGACAGCCTGTATAAGCGCTATGAGGAAAACCTTCCGCTAACCATCAAGGGGGAGAGCCTGCTGAGGCCGACACCGGTCGATTCGGAGGGCAGCCCGATAGACTATGCCTTGTTGCGCGAGGACAATGTTAATGTTTTCAGGCAAATCCAACGCTTGGCTTATTACCGGGTGAAACGCAGCGAGAGCATCGGCAAGAAAAAACGCTTCGCCATTTGGATTATGATTATTTTAGTCGTCATTGCCGTGTGGCTTTATGTGACTTGGGGTTCAGCCACACCCGGCAGGCAATCCGAGGTCAATCTTTTTCTGCTAGTCATCTATTCGGGAATGGTCGGCGCATTCATGAGCGTCTTGCAGCGTTTGGAGCAAGCCGCTGCCGCCCCCATACAGATTACCGACAGCGCCTTTGATTCCACGGATATCGCCCAAGGCATATCGATAATTTATATCACTTCGGTGATTGTCAGCGGTGCGGTTTTTGCCATTATCATGTACCTAGTCTCCATGGCGGGCATTGTGAACATTGTGGACCTGCTGCCCGGCCTGTCGACTGCCAAAGAAGCGTGCGCACACACAGGGGGAATGTTCGCCGGCCTTTTTTGCGCCGATCTTGACCATAAAACCCTTGCCAAGCTGCTCATTGTTTGCTTTATGTCGGGCTTTGCCGAGCGCTTGGTGCCGGATGTATTGGATAGTTTGATCAAGAAAGCGGACTCACAAAAATCAAAATGACAATGTCAGAATGACACCGCAAACCCGAACATGCTGATGACCGCAGGGGTGAATTTAGTCGTCCCGCCACTCACCTGGCCGTAAATGGCCAAACGCTTGTTGGCGGTCCAAATGAAGCCCCCGCCGACCGCGTTCTGCGTCGGGGTTTTGTACGCCTCATACGGCAGTTGTACATTGGGCAGGCGCGGCAGCGACGCGGCATTGTAATAGCCGTGGATGAAGACGGCGAAGCCCTTATTGAACAAGTCGCGCTGGAACGCCCACTGAAAGCCGAATTTCCAGATATTGTCGCCGGCGCTGTCCTGGAACCGGGTCGCACCCAAATTGTACTCAAAGTCGATTCCCCAGGGCAGGGATTGGTCAAAGTTGAACGTGAATGAAGGCTGTGTGCCGCTATTGAACGCCTTGTTGCCCAGCCATTCGGTTTGCAGATAAGCCTCGAAGCCGGCTGCGGGAATGAAGTAGTCCTGCTTTTCCGTCCACAATTGGATTTTGGTGTCGAAGGCTAAGGGCGAGAAGCCCCAAGTGGAATCTGAACCCCCGGCCCAACTCGGACCGTTGCTAAACAGGCGCAACTCGATATCGTCGCTTAGACCATAGCGCAGCAAAAACTCAGCATTATATTGGGGTGGGCTTCCCAAGGCGCTTGCGTAGTAGGCGAACGGGGAGATTTCAATATAGGCCCGCCCTCGCGGGAGCGTGAAGGCGCTGTTGGGGAAATTCGCCAAATCAGGTCCGGGGTTGTTGATATCAGGCTCGGACCGCCATTTGTCGACATTCTCGGGTAATCTGGCGCGGGAACGGTTATAGCGCCCGTTGAGGAACTCTCCCTCGGCGCTTTCACCCTGTTGGCGGCCATAATCGAGGAATGGCTGTTGCGCATTGGCGGTCGGCGGGGGAGCTTGTTGTGGCAAAGACGGGGCCAAGGCTTCGGCAACGCGTTTGCGTCCGAAAGCGCGGAATTGCTCAAACGAGCCATCCGCAGCCGACGGCACTGTTCCACTAGCTGGCTTGTCTCCAGCGGCAATACCCGCTTGCCCTACTGTTTGGGCAGTGCCAGCCTTACCTCCGTTCACCGGCGCCTTGCTGGTGGCAGACGGGTTTCCGGCAGCGTTGGCCCGCTCCGGTACACTGCCCACCATCGGCACCTTCGGCTGCTGGCCTCCCGCCATCGTGCATCCGGCCAGAGCCAGGCACGACAATATTAGCAGCCGGTGCCTAAGGAATGGCAAAATCCCCATCGGCTTATTGGATTAACGGTATCCGCTCGGCGATTTCGACATCGACGGCAGCGCGTATCCTCGCCTCGATCTGGTAGTAGCGCGCCAACTTTTTGGCCGGCAGCACCTTCTCGAATTTCGGCAAGTAAGATTTTAGCAACTTTAACCGGTCTTCCTGGAGTGCGATGCTGTCATTGGTGATCTGCCGCGCCAGTGCGTCGGTCATATCGTCATAATGCTCACCCAGCCTCCCAATGATATCCATCCGCTTGTCCACTAGGTCGGACACATCTTTCTGGTAGCGGTCATAAACAGGCCAGAAATGCTGGGCTTCGGACGGAGTGAGGGGGAGGTTGCCAGAGACCAGGCGTTTCCTGTCTTGGGCGGCATTGCTGTTGGCTTGCGTTTCCGCAGACCCTTCAGCCGCCACCGGATTGGTGGGGAACCCAATGGCGGAAAGCAACGCGGCCAGAACCAACATGCCGCCCAGAATTGTCACTTTGGGTTTTGCAATATTCATGGAAAAGCGATCAAAACCCGGTGGGGGGATGTCATTGCGCTTCGATATCAGCATGGCTTTCCTTTTCAGGCTTAGGATATCTCCGCTCCAAGTCGTCAAGAAAACGCATGATTTGTCTCATGCCGGGGGCAACGGATTTTTCCGGCTCTTGCTTGCCCAACAATCGCTGCACGCGATGGGTGGTCTTGGGCCACAGAATCATGCCGCCAGCGGCCATGAAAGGCAACCCGAAGATTCCCGGAGCCACAAAACCGACGAAGCCTACCCCAAACAACATCCAGCCGACATCACGCGGCAATTTTTCGATGCGTTCGGCGAGCGTAAGATCGGGTTCGGAAAGCGGCACCGGCCGGTTTTCAGTTTTTACGGAACGGTGGCTAGGCAATGGTTAAACTCCGTGGGTGTCCAAAAAATGATCGTGCATAGATAGTCCTGCAAATTGGTTTTTGTTACTGCGGGGTTCAAAGTATAGCTGGTATTGTAATACAAGCTATAGTCATCTTGCATTGCGCCAGCTTGTTTTAAGCCTGAGTAGACATTCAGCAAGGAGGCCGCCGTGATGGTTTGCTGGCCGTAAGCCTCTTTGAAGTTATACTCCTTTGCCCATCCCGCAGACATAGGAGCCGATGCGGCCAGATTCAAGTAAAACACATCGTAATCCCTCAGTGTGGAGGATTGCCGGTCATAGCTCATAAGCTGGTAAGCCGGATTATTGTTGAAAATTGGGCTGACCGACGGGCCGATGCGAAAAAACCCTAAGCCACCCGTCGTTGCTTTCCCGTCCGCTAAAATCCGGTAGTCATCCACATGCGTATGGCCAGCAAACCCTGCCGTTATGACCGGCGCGTAAGCCCCCATTAGTGCGATTAACCGTGCCGTGTAATTATCTTGCCACTGGCCGTCGTATTTATTTTCAGACAGGGTATTGTAGGTATTGTCACCTGGCGGGATGTGCGTCAACAGCCACACTTTTTGATTTTTTTGCCTGGCTTTTTCCAGTTGCCCACCCAGCCAATTCAATTCCTCCAGCGCAGGGTCATCGTCGTCGCTGGGCCGTGACTTGGAATTGGAAAAAAAGATGCTGTTAAGCGAGATAATCACCAAGTCAGACCAAGGTTGGTTGACCGCATAATACCCACCTAAGCGGTAAGTTTCGTTAAAGGAATCCATTGCCTTGCCGTTTAATTTCAATAATTTATCCGCGAAGCCAGCCGCCGTGTCCTGCAGGAACTTGCCGCCTTGCTGGATGCGATAATCCCCCGAGTAACTGTCGTTGTTTCCCAGTGAGATATAGACCGGGGTATCGGGAAAATATTTATTGAACAAATGCAGCATAAATTGAAAGTCCTTTTTGATGAATGCATCCAGATTGGCCTTAGGCGGTGCAAGGCTTTTGAATGTTTGGTTGAAGTCATGGCGTAAAAAATCACCGGTGAAAACAATAAAGTCCAATGTATGGCCTGCATCCGTCCGGCCAGCCATGTCGGCCAAAAAAGAGTGCAGCAGATTATAATTTGCATCACTGCCCACGCTGCCATAGCCTTTTATTTTCGACGTGTTAAAAACGCCCTCCCATTCAGCCGCTTCTGTGTTGATCAACTTCGCAAGCAAACTCGGGTCGTAAAACGGGTCGAAGTGGATATCCGAGATATGGGCTATGTTTCCCGCCCCCTGCGCAGCGGGCGATGGTTTCGGCAAAGCACCGGAAGAGTGGATATCCGCTGGCTGGGCTATGGATTCCACCCTCTCTGGATTGGCCGGTTGCCCCGGTCTTAAGCCGCATCCAGGTATTAAGCACAACAGCAATAGCATGGATGCTGTGATTGAACATAAACCGGGGGACCATCGGTCGCGCAATGTATTCATCCGCTTATTCTTTTCCTGTCGGCAGCGGGTTCGCCTGTGCGGCGACAGTAGCCGGGACGCCGCTATAGCGGGCGGCCAGCTTCCATTGGCCACCGCCTGCATCCTTCCAAATATCCACCACAAAACGCCCCGCCGCCTTCCCCACATAAAGGAAAGTAAGCGCCGTGAAGTTGCCAAAGTCGCGGGCGCTGACTACTTGCACGGCATCGGAAACCAGAGGTTCCGGCTGTTTCAAGGCGGTGTCTATCCATTCCGCATAGGGCACGGACGTGACCTGCCCGCCCCCGGTCTGTTCCACGAAGTCATCCTCCAGCAAGGCCTCGACTCCCGTCCGGCGGCCTTCTGCAACCGCCCGCTGCAAGGCCTTTTCCTGGTCTCCCAGCACCTTCATCAGACGTGTCATCACCGGGACAAAATGAGGCCGCCCAGGCGCGGGGCCGGCCAGAGCCGGACCCGCGACTAACACGCACAATAACAAAGCAGGGAAAAACAGTTGATTATCGTTCCCACGGTCTCCGTGGGAACGCTGCCTTTGACGCTCCGTGTTGAGTTTCTCTCCAGTGACCATATTTTCCCCTCAAACAAATAGTCGGACGCAGAGCGTCCGTGGAAGCATTCCCACGCGGAGCGTGGAAACGATGTATTCTACAGCCAGATTCAGGCTTAATAGCTGATGTTACGCATTGGAGTGGCAAAGCTCGCTTTGCCTGTCAAGGCAGGCCTTGACACTCCAAAACGAATTCGCACATCGGCAATCCTTTGCAGACAACAGCACAGGGGCCTGTGCGTAACATCAGTTAATAGCTCTGTGCGCAATGTCCGCTAGGGGACACATTCACCCAGTTTTGCTGGATCAGATACTGTAAACCACCAATGGTCTGATTATAATGGGAACGATTGGACGCGACACTTTCAGTGCCAAACGTCCACGCGCATAGGTCGGCGTTTTCCGCGCCCGATTTGCTGTACCATGCGTTCAACAGGGGATCGGTGACAGCTTCCTCCAATTCATGGGCGATGGTGCTGGCCATGCCATCGGCTCCGGCGTTACCATTAGGCGACAGGGTCGACTGTGCCGTGCAGGCACTGGGGCAGCGGGCTGCGTCGCCGACAAACGCGTATTTGATGGTTTTGGCGGCAATGGTGCCATAGGTATGCCAACCGCAATACGCTGTGCAAAAGCCGGAGCTTTCTTTGACATCTTTCGAACTCAACACAAAATAAACGCCATTGGCATCCGCAGGCAAGCGGCCCGATGTGATGGCACTGGAGACAACCCCTTGCACGCCGGCATCGGTCAAGGTAGTGCCGCGCGAGTAACTATCCGTAGTGCTCCCCTTGAAAACGACAGCGTTTACAATCTTGCTGCCCGCACTGTTGGTGTAGGTCGTGTTGATGTTGAAGTAAGGTGTCCCCCCGATGTGTGAGGCCAACGGTTCCAGTATCGCAGGCGCGGTGTTGCCCGTCCAATTGCCATACCAAATATAGTACACATTGATGGGCGAACTGGTGCCAACCCCCATCACCGGTCCGCTATGGTATAGGATGCCATATTGCGGAAGGACGGTTGCGGCAGTTTGCGCGTTGCCAATCGGCGACACTTCGCCCTCGGCAGGATGAGGTTGCGGGTCTCCATTCTCTAAGTGCGCCCCGCCTTTGCCATCGGGCGACCAGCGCGTTTTTCCTGCCTCCACCGGTCTGACACCCCCGGCTTGCACCGAGCTGGCAAAACCGACAACAAAAAAACTTACTATCAAGTAAATGATTAAATGGCTATTTTTCATAATTGCATACCCGTCGGAAGTGAAAGCGTGTTAGATAAAAAAAAGTGCTCCTAGCCTCAGAATCGGGGCTAAAATGAGGATTGCTGGAGTTTTTGCGGCAAGGCACATCACTTAAGACAGTCTGCTCGATCAAAAACTATTATATAATGAAGCAAATTTAAGGCCAAACAAAAGCCGTCCTTTCGGCATCCGTGCCAAAACAACTTACCCTTGTCTTGTATTGTTTGCGGATAGCCAACATTCCCCCCCCGCAGGGGCAAAACTTCCCCCTCCAATTGCACACAAAGTGACAAAGGACAAAAGCCAAAGTCACAGTGCCCTGGCAAGACGAAAGCCCTGGAAGTCGTACGTTCCATCTGGCCTGAGCCTGTTGCGGAAGGCCGAACGCAGGAGCTGCGGGTTGCTGTCCCACGAACCCCCGCGAACCCCCCGGTTGCAACCCGGCTTGTCCCCCCAAGCAGAGCCGTCATCCGGCGCACCCTGGTAATTGTCATGGTAACAATCCGCCACCCATTCCAAAACATTACCAGCCATGTCGTACAGACCGAAATGGTTGGGCCGGAAACTGGCGACCGGGGCGGTATAGCCGTATCCGTCGGAACACCGGGTGGTTGTCCAGCTTGAATTGATTTTGGCCGCTTCGGCATCCGCCCCGTTGGCAAACTCGCAACCCTGTTCAGAATCGTCGCCCCAATAACGTGATGTCAGCGTTCCGGCGCGGGCGGCATATTCCCATTCGGACTCCGTAGGCAGCCGATAGGCAACGCCCGTCCGTTTCACCAACCAAGCGATATAAGCCTCGGCATCCCCGTGGCTCACGCAGACCACAGGATGCCGGTCATCCTGCTGGAAGCCGGGGCGTTCCCAATTGGCCTTGGCATCTTGTTTCCACTGCTTCTTTTCCGAGTCCCATAGGTAGCATCCCCCAGACTTTTCAGCTTGGGTGCGATAATGGGTTTCCTCCACAAATTGACGGAACTGCCCTCGCGTCACCTCGCAGCGCCCGATGGCGAAGGGTCGCGAAAGCGTCACCCAGTGCCGTGGGCCTTCATCAGCATCGCGCCCACTTTCCTCTTGCGCCGAACCCATCAAGAATTGTCCCGGCGGCATCACCACCATGGTTGGAGCCAAGCCGGAAACCGGTTCGACGCAAGCGTTGGGGTCGCGGGGGGGCAGAGACTTGGGATCGGCGGACAACACGGTTTCTTCCGTGGGCTGGGGAGTGCTTCCGGGGTTTGGGTTTCTGGAAGTCCGACCAGTATTGGCGGATGACCGGGAGACGTTTAAATGCGGCTTTTTTGCCGTGGAAACTGGCGGGCTTAGACTAGTTGTGTTCGGGGCATTGGCAGATGGCGGTGTTTCTCCGGCAATGGCAGGGAACGCATAGAAAACCATCAAAATCAACAGCGGAAGGCACAGCCAGACCCGCCGTAATTGGATGCGGCCCCCGCAAAAAGCGCGGACGCCGCATCCCGCCGGCCTTGGCAAGCTCTTTGGCCATACTGCCTGTATAACCGGGAGGCCAGGCACATGGGCACCCGCAGCGCACCCGACGGACCCGTGAGTCCACCGGCTCTGGTTTGATTGCGGGCGTACTGGCGAGACGGAAGCCGAGGTTGTTGTTCGCTTCATTTGGCGTGTTCCTGTTGCGGTTAGCCGACCGGAGGTTCTGTGGGTTGTTGTTCCACGAACCGCCGCGAACCCCCCGGCGGACGTTTGGCCTGGCCCCCCTTGCGAAAGTATACACTTTTTAAGATCGAACGCTGCAAACCCGAGCTGTCCGCAGCAATTCTCATTTTGGCTCGAAGCCGCGTCATTTCGGCAGGGATGCCGAAATCCAGGCCAAGGACGGTAACAAGACAACGGATTTAAGCCTATCATAATCAACTGGTTTGCCATCCATGGTCGCTGGATTTCGGCATCC
>CAIZPP010000287.1 GCA_903934875.1 uncultured Methylococcaceae bacterium | reverse complement strand
GGGCCGCGACGAATTGCCTGGCGGCCATGGCGGGCGTGAACCACCCGATCCCATCCCGACCTCGGAAGTGAAACCGCCCAGCGCCGATGATAGTGT
This sequence comes from uncultured Methylococcaceae bacterium, assembly GCA_903934875.1. Taxonomy (GTDB): domain Bacteria; phylum Pseudomonadota; class Gammaproteobacteria; order Methylococcales; family Methylococcaceae; genus Methylumidiphilus. The sequence goes on along the minus strand of CAIZPP010000287.1, from coordinate 5,790 downwards.
GGACCCCCATGCGAAAGTAGGGCACTGCCAGGCACCCATACCAAACCCCGAACTTTACGGTTCGGGGTTTTTTTTTACGTGAGGTTTAAAAAACGTTGCAATTTGCGATGCAAGGTAGGAATATCATCGAATTTTGCGCTAAGGGTTCTAGGCAGGGATAGCCTGGAGCCATTGAGTTGGGGTGAGTGCAAACCTAATGTAGCTTTACTACCTCAGTCATTTATAACCGGTCCCTTATGAATAATGAAAGCAACGTCAACATTTTGTTAGTCGAGGATTCGCCTACCTTGGCCCATCTCTACTCAGCTTATCTGAAAAGAGAAAAATGGAATGTATTCCATGCGGAAACTGGGCAGCAAGCTTTTGAAATGTTGTTCCGGTGTTTGCCTCAGTTGATGATACTTGATCTCAACCTGCCCGATATGATAGGGTTGGATATTCTTCGTAGGGTGACACAGGAAAAACTGTCGTGTGCCATAATAGTGGTCACCGGTCACGGTTCTGTCCATACCGCTGTGGAAGCCATGCGCGAAGGGGCATTTGACTTCATTGAAAAGCCGTGTAATGCCGATCGCCTGCTTTATGCTGTTCGGAACGCTTTGAAAAGCCGTCAGGTGCTAACGCAGCATAAAACCGTAGGGGTTCATCAATGCGGCTATTCCGGGTTTGTGGGCGCCTCGCCATCCATGTTGGCTGTTTACCGCATCATTGACCAAGTGGCCACAAGCAAAGCGACTGTGTTCATTACTGGTGAGAGCGGCAGTGGCAAGGAGCTTTGCGCCGAGGCCATCCATCGACATGGCAAAAGCCCCCGCAGCGACAAGCCCTTTATCACGCTCAACTGTGCGGCCATACCCAATGATTTGCTGGAAAGTGAATTGTTCGGACACGTCAAAGGTGCCTTCACGGGTGCTTACATGGACCGTTTAGGTGTCGCGGCCCAAGCTAATGGGGGAAGTTTGTTTCTGGACGAAATTTGTGAGATGGACCTGAATATCCAGAGTAAGTTGCTTCGTTTTGTACAAACAGGCACCTTCCAGAAAGTGGGCTGCGGAAAGGTCGAAGTTGTTGATGTAAGGTTAATCTGCGCCACCAATAGGGATCCGTTAAAAGAAGTCGAATCGGGGCGCTTCCGGGAAGACCTATATTACAGGCTTCACGTCATCCCCATCAGTTTGCCGCCCTTGCGGGACAGAAAGGAGGATATAATCCCCATCGCCAAAGGATTTCTAGCAACATTCTCAGCCGAAGAGGGCAAGCAATTCTTAGGCTTCGCCCCTGAAGCCGAAGAGCGTCTTTGCGTTTACCAATGGCCGGGTAACGTTCGCCAATTGCAGAATGTCATCCGCAACATTGTTGTGCTAAACCAGGGGACGCTAGTTCTTTCGGAAATGCTTCCCCTGCCACTGGATAGCCCGGTTTTGCTTGCCAAAACCAACGAAGAAAGCTGGACAACTCAGGCTATACGGCCACTTTGGTTGGTGGAAAAGGAGACAATTGAACAGGCGATTGCCATATGTGAAGGCAATATTCCCAAAGCCGCGGCTTTATTGCAGGTTAGCCCGTCAACGATTTACCGCAAGCGTTTGAATTGGCATACGGGTGAAGCGCAGAATTGTTAACATGGAAGGCCAGTTTTATGGGGAGGGGCAACGATTTTAACGTTGCCCCGCGTAACAAAGCGGTGTTGATGTGGAACATGATAAACTATGTTTGTTACCTGGCGAAAGCCCCAGGCAAACATTACTCGAAGAACCTTTTCTCGTACGACTCCAAACAAGCATCAGCCCAACCTGCCGCCAAATCGGAATCCTTGATCATATTCGACGTGACGGCGGCACACCATGCGCGCAACCAGACTTCCTTATGCTCTTCAAGCGTATCAATCGTTAATTCTTCAGGCGAAACCATGGGACACCTCTAACGTGTTGGTAACTAACAAGACATGAGACTGTTTTCTCAAGCTTCAAAATGAGAACCATCATGTATCTCTTGCAACCGTCGGGTTGATTTATACAGAGAGGATTTTGTCTCTAAATTAATCAATTCAACTGTTTCATGCTCCTTGATGTTTATTTATACACATATTATGCCAATATATACAAACACGTTAAATCAATAAATTAGCAGCGCATGAATCAATACGCCTTGGGCTATGTTGAAACTTTTCGCCTTTTCTTGGTGCGGGGACGATGGCTCCAGCTTAGGCATGCGCCCTTTGTAGCGAAGGTTGCGCATAGGGCGTTTTGTCAGACAATAAAACGCGTCGCCAGAACTATGGCTTGCACCTATAGCGCCTTACCGTGTTGAAGGAAGACAATAAGTGCAATATTACAAATAACTCTCTGATGTTGAAAACGCTGCATATGAATATTTTGATTGCAATAGGCTTCTCTGAAAATTACAAAAAACTAATCAATGAAACCGTGGGTTTGCTGCGGAACGCGCTTGGATCGGTTTGGCTGCTGCATGTTGCCGAACCCGATCCGGATTTTGTCGGCTACGCTATCGACCCTCCGGTTATGCGTGATCAAGTGGCCGAACGCTTCCACCTTGAACATGTGCGGTTGCAAGAAATGGCAGGGGCATTACGGAATCAAGGGCTTGATGCCAAGGCTTTGTTGATCCAAGGCGAAACGGGAAAAACTATCGTTGAACAGGCGGAGAAGTTGTCGGCTGACATGATTGTGGTCGGTTCCAGCCAACATGGTGCCCTTTACCACTTTATATTGGGCAATACGATCAATGGGGTATTGCACGAATCCGCTAGGCCGGTCTTGGTGATGCCTGTAACATCTTACCTTGGGTCAAATCACCCGCAAAATTATTTATCCTAGTGGTAAGATTACATTTTCCATATCAACACAGAGCCGTAACATGACGATACAACCAGAAGCTCGTGCCCGCCTTCTCGGCGGTTTTTTGTTGTTGGCGCTTGGCGCATGGATACTGCACACCTTCCTGGGATTTTTGTTTTGGGGGTTGGTGTTAGCCTTGACGACATGGCCGGTTTATCGGCGCGTCAATGACTGGCTGGGTGTACGCAACCGTCATGCCTGGGTTGCAGTGGCGTTGACCTTGGTCATTGGGGCAATCATCTTGGTGCCTCTGGTCTACGGAGTGACCAAGATCATTGACGAAGCGCAGTCTCTCGCAAAAATGCTAATGGCAGCGCAAAATTCAGGCTTGCCCGCCCCTGGCTGGCTTAAAACTGCTCCCTTGGCCGGGGCATGGCTGGCGGAGCTATGGACCTCCAGTTTAGGTTCGCCGGATGCAGTGAAAGAAACCTTGCATTTGCTGCAAACCGGAACCGCAGTGGCCCATACCAGGGATTTAGCCAGCCAGATTTTGCACCGTACCTTCGGGCTTTTCGTTACCCTGTTGTCGCTTTTCTTTCTCTATCGCGATGGCGAGATGCTCGGTCGGCAGGTATTAAGCAGTATCGGGAGACTGTTTGGCGACACCGGTGTGCGCTATGCCGAACATGCGGTGACGGCTGTCTGTGCCACAGTCAACGGTTTAGTGCTGCTGGGCTTGGTGGAAGGATTGTTACTGGGCGTGGGCTACGCTGTGACCGGTTTAAGTCACCCCACCATGCTGGCCGCCGTCACCGGCGTTTTTGCGATGATTCCCTTCGCCGCCAAACTGGTGCTTGCGGTCTGCTCCCTAGTATTGGTGGCTTCGGGGCAGGTGGCCGCAGGCGTTGGCCTGTTTATTTTTGGCATACTCGTCATTTTGGTTGCCGAAAACTATGTCCGCCCCATGTTGATAGGCGGGTCGATAAAATTGCCATTCTTGTGGACCCTGCTGGGGATTTTCGGAGGCTTGGAAAATTTCGGCTTGATCGGGCTTTTCCTGGGTCCAACCGTGATGGCCGTGGTGCTGTCCATCTGGCGGGATTCGTTGGAAGAAGTGGAAAAGCAGGAAATGCAATCCACAAGGAGCTCTTGCGCCCTCCTCGGCAATGGGAGCGACGGCGGAACGTTAAGTATATGATATTAATAGCGTTGTATGCTCGATAAATTCCCAACCCCCAGTCCTTCATATCCCTCCCATCGCCTCTGCCTAGCACCGATGCTGGAATGGACGGACCGGCATTTCCGCTTTTTTTTGCGCTTAGTTTCCCGGCGGATATTACTTTACACCGAAATGCTCACTAGTGGGGCTGTGCTGCGCGGCGACCGCAGCCGACTGCTGGAATTCGACCCATCTGAGCATCCCGTGGCCTTGCAATTGGGAGGCAGCGATCCGGCGGACTTGGCCGAGTGCGCCCGCATCGCGGAGCAATTCGGTTATGACGAAGTCAATTTAAACGTTGGCTGCCCCAGCGACCGGGTGCAGAGTGGGCGCTTTGGGGCTTGTCTAATGGCAGAGCCGGCCTTGGTGGCGGATTGCGTGGCGGCTATGCGCGGTGCGGTTGCCATCCCGGTGACGGTAAAAACCCGCATCGGCATCGATGAAAGGGATTCTTACCATGAACTGGCCCATTTTGTCCGTACGGTGGGGCAGGGCGGCTGCCCGACATTCATCATCCATGCCCGCAAGGCGTGGCTGAAAGGGCTTTCACCGAAAGAGAACCGGGAAATTCCCCCGTTGCGTTATGATGTGGTGCGGCAGCTTAAGGGGGATTTTCCCGATCTTGAGATTGTGCTGAATGGCGGCATTGCCAATCTGCAAGAATGTGTGGCGCATCTGCAACACTTTGACGGGGTCATGCTAGGCCGGTCCGCCTACCACAACCCGTATCTGTTGGCCGAAGCGGATCGCTTACTGTTCGGTGACCGGCATCCGGTTCCTTCGCGCGATGATGTTATGCAAGCCTTGCTGCCTTATGTGGAGCGGGAGCTGGCGCGTGGCACGCGTTTGCAGTCCATTTGCCGCCATCTTCTGGGTCTGTTCCATGCTGCGCCGGGAGGGCGTCTGTGGCGCAGGCATCTGAGCGAGAATGCTGTCAAGCCCGGAGCAGGGGTGGAGGTTTTGCGGGCGGCGTGGGAGCTTAGCCATGCTTAGGATACAGCGTTTTTAATATCACACGTTCAGTGATAATCGACACTTTCGACATTCGATGCTTAACCAACTAGGGCGTTTAACAGGGATTCAGAGCATTGTTAATAGCCAATTCTAGGGCATCACGAAAAGCAGTAAAACTTGGCATTGAAATATTGGCTGGATCAATACGCCCGGATTTTATCCAGTCCGCTTGTTCCTCCGCTGAGGGATCATGACCCATCAATGCCGCCAGTTGTTTTTTTAATGACTTGGGGCTGTTGTCGTTACCAGGCGCTTCCTCCAATTCATCGCATCCTGCATTAGAGCGATAGTTGAGTCCGCATAGCAGCCAAGCCTCAGATTTTGGCCGTGGAACCATCGGTACTCCAGCATTAAATGGGACTGACTCAAATCCATCCATAATGGAGTGAAACTTATTCTCCCACTCAGTACGTTTCGAGGTTCGGGTTGAATCCGCATCTCTGAATAAAACCGCCATGACTGGCAGACAGGTTGAAGTTTGTTCATCTTTGGCAATAGAGCCTATAATTTCGGCATTACGGAAGAACAAACCCGTTCCTTTGCCATGCTTGAAGCCAGGGAATCGCTTCTTCAGCTCTGATTTAGGATAATCAGCGAGTTCTTTCTCACCCACAAATCTTATAGTGGACCCTTACGTCAAGACAGTTTACTGCCTAATTTAAGATGGTAACCGTATCACTTGCAGCGGAACGGCGCTGCCCCGATTCGACTTCTGTTTCCATGCGTGGGGTTTCCTTCTCGCTGAATTTGTCTACGATC
>CAIZPP010000286.1 GCA_903934875.1 uncultured Methylococcaceae bacterium | reverse complement strand
GCCGCTTGGCAGCGGCAGTGGTTCCAGGGTGAGGTGTTAGAAGCCCAAGTGGCTTATTGGGCCAGGCAACTGGACGGCTTGCCCGAATTGCTGGAACTGCCTACCGACAAACCGCGCCCACCACAACAAAGCTACCGGGGGGCACATTTTAACCAGCCTTTGCCGTTGGCGCTCGGTCAGACGGTAAGCACATTGAGCAGGCAGCAAGGCGTGACCGTGTTCATGACCCTGCTGGCCGCGTTCAAGCTCCTGCTGTCGCGCTACAGCCGCAGCCAGGACATTAGCGTGGGCAGCCCGATTGCCAACCGCACCCATAGCCACACCGAAGACCTCATCGGCTTTTTCGTCAATACCTTGGTATTGCGCAGCCAGCTTGAGCCGGAACAAAGCTTCATCGAATTATTACACGCCACCCGCCAAACTTGCTTGGAAGCCTACGCCCATCAAGACCTGCCGTTTGAAATGCTGGTGGAAAAGCTGCAACCGACCCGCAGCCTGAGCCACAGCCCCTTGTTCCAAGTGATGTTCGTGCTGCAAAACAATGACACGACCGAGCTGGCATTGCCGGGTTTGGAGCTTGGCTTTATAGAAGCCGACTACCCGGTTGCCAAATTCGACCTGACCTTGAGCATTGCCGAACAGGGCGGGCAATTCCACTGCTACTGGGAATACGCCACCGACCTGTTCGAGGCGACAACCGTCGAACGCATGGCGGCGCATTTCGAGGTTTTGCTGGAAGCCCTCACGTTGAACCCGCAGCAGGCGATAGGCACTGTGCCGATGCTGACCGGGGACGACATTCTACGACTGCAAGCTTGGAACGACACGGCAACCGATTACCCGCAAGACCAAACCCTCGTCGATTTGTTCGAGGCGCAGGTGGAGTCCGCCCCCGACCCTATTGCCGTGGTTTTCGGAGACGAATCTTTAACCTATACTCAACTTAACACCAAAGCCAACCGGCTTGCCCATTACCTGCTGGGCCTTGCCAAAGCGGACGGACAGCCGTTGTTGAGTGGCAACCCCCTGGTTGCGATAGCCGTCGAACGCTCCATGGAAATGGTCATCGGATTGCTGGCGATACTCAAGGCGGGCGGGGCGTATGTGCCGATAGACCCAAGCTATCCCACCGCCCGCATCCGCCACATGCTGGACGACAGCCAAGCTCCGTTATTACTGACCCAGAGCCATTTGACGGGGCTGTTGTCATTGTACGGACTGGAACATGATTGCGTGGTGTTATGTTTAGATACAACCGATGTTGCCGACCAGCCTAGTGAAAACCTACCCACAAGAAGCACCGCCGAAGATTTGGCTTATGTCATTTACACTTCAGGCACAACGGGTAACGCCAAAGGTTGCCAAGTAACGCAGCTTAACGTTACCCGTCTATTTGCGGCCACCGAGGACTACTATCACTTTAACGACCGTGATGTCTGGACACTGTTTCATTCTTATGCGTTTGATTTTTCGGTATGGGAAATCTGGGGTGCGTTATTTTATGGCGGTCGCCTGGTGATTGTGCCTTATTTTACCAGCCGCAGCCCCGAAGCTTTTTACCAATTGCTCATTGAGCAAAAAGTCACGGTGCTCAACCAAACGCCTTCTGCCTTTAAGCAATTAATCAACGTTGATACGCAGGGCAATGATCTTTCATTACGACTGGTCATCTTTGGCGGTGAAGCGTTGGATTTTGCGGCGTTACAACCCTGGTTTAGCCATCACGGAGATCAGCAGCCGCAATTGGTCAATATGTATGGGATTACTGAAACCACCGTCCATGTCACTTATTATCCAATCACGTGTGGGCAAACTCCATCCGGCAGTGTGATTGGCAAGCCGCTTCCCGATCTAACAGTTTGGCTGGTTGATGCAAACTTGCAACCCGTGCCCATCGGCATTCCTGGGGAGATTTTGGTAGGCGGTGGAGGGGTTGCCCGCAACTACCTGAACCGCCCCGAGCTTACCGCGGAAAAGTTCATCGAACTCGAGCTGTTCGGCAAAACCGAACGGATTTACAAAACGGGAGACTTGGCGAGATGGCTGCCCGACGGCAATCTGGAGTTTTTGGGGCGCATCGACCATCAGATCAAACTGCGCGGCTTCCGCATCGAACTCGGCGAAATCGAGGCGGTGATCAGTCAATACGCAGGCGTCAAAGAAACCGTGGTCAGTCTGCATGAAGCGGACGGCGACAAGCGGCTGGTGGCATACCTAGTGGACAGTGGACAGTGTTCAGTGGTCAGTGGAAAGCAGGCTGCGTTGGACGTCCAAGCATCCCCTTCTTCCCTGGCCACTGGTCACTGGCCACTGACCACTTCCCTAGCCACTGACCACCAACCACTGGTCACTTTCTTAAAGTCCCGCCTGCCCGACTACATGGTACCGGCCCATTTCG
>CAIZPP010000285.1 GCA_903934875.1 uncultured Methylococcaceae bacterium | reverse complement strand
GTGGCAAAGCTCGCTTTGCCTGTCAAGGCAAGCCTTGACACTCCAAAACGAATTCGCATCGGCAATCCTTTGCATACAACAGCACAGGGGCCTGTGCGTAACATCAGTTATTAATCATAATTTTGACTTCTTTGTAATTGCAGTCGCGAATGCTGTTCAGGGCAAACAATTTAAGCGAAAGACGATGGCCATAGATTATCGTGAACTAGTAGGCCATAAGCTCTGTGTGCGGGCGGACCAGACAATAGGCGAAGTGGTGCAGCTATTCGCCCACCATGAGTTCGATTTCATGGCCGTACGAGATGGTGATGCGTTGTTGGGGCTGTGCGCCAAACGGGATGTGGGTATTTTGTTGGGTTCTAAATACGGTTTTTCCCTATTTGCGACTAGGCCCATCCGGGACCATCTTCGTCCCAACCCCGTTTTCGTCAAGCTCGACACTCCCGTCCATGTGGTTTTCACGGCAGTTTTCGCACGGGAAGAGGAAACCTTTTACGACGATGCTTTGCTCCTGGGGCCGTCAGGCGAATTCCTCGGCTTGATATTTACCCAAACTCTCATCAGGCTGCAAAATCATTTCCATTTGGAAAGCATACATCTACTGGAGGAGCAGAGCAAGGAAATCAGCCTCAAGAATGAGCAGATTGATGCCGATTTATGCCTGTCGCGGGAACTCCAGCAAGCGCTGCTTCCTTTAAGCTACCCAAGGTTCCCGCCACGCTTGCCAGGCGCGGCGGACATGATTTGCTTCCACCATTTCTATCGTCCGTTCGGCATGGTCGGTGGGGATTTTTTCCACATCAATAAGCTGACAAATCAAACAGCAGGCATTTTTATCGCTGATGTGATGGGACATGGCGTATGCTCCGCCATAGTGACCGCTATGCTTAGAACGATGCTGGAAGAACTCCCCAAAGAGGGATTCAAAGACCCCGCCGGGTTGCTTGGTCATGTTAATCAAAAATTGACCAAAATTCTGCTTGAAGCGGGAAGCTCCGGCCTTTATGCGACCGCTTTTTATCTTTTTGTAGATGCAGAACGGCAACTCATGCGCTACGCCAGTGCCGGACATCCCCTGCCTGTCCATGTCCAGGTCCGCAATCGGTGCGTGGAGGCACTAAAGCACACAAGCCCTGGCAATGTGTTGGGGATATTCGACGATTCGGATTATTTGAATAACGAGGCACGATACGAACTAGGCGACTCCGTGATTGCGTTCACCGACGGAGTGACCGAGGTCGAGGATTTGTCAGGAAACGAGTTCGGCTTCGCCCGTCTATGCGAAGTCACCATGGGTTGTTTGGGCCGTCCTGCCAACGAGATTATCGACGCGGTATTAAATCAGGCCGGACTTTATTCTGCCAAGGGCGAGTTTACCGACGATGTCTGTCTAGTCGGCATTGATCTGGCTTGAGTTACCTCAAGGCTTAATCAACGGAAGCGTGGGTATGTCCGGCAGGAAATAGCAGAAAAGGGCAATGAGCAAGTAAACGCTGAGGAGTTGGACGCCTTTGAACCAATTTGACTTGCCATCGGCTGCGATCATCGAAAAAATCATCACCGGAAACAGCACAATCATGATGCCAGCATTGCCAACCACTAAATTAAGCGGTTTGGGGGCGATGAAATAACTGCTGAGCATGAGGATGGGCGCCACGAACAAAGCGATTTGTATGCTGCTGCCTACGGCTATGCCCAAGGTCAGGTCGAGCTTGTTTTTCCGTGCCATAGTCACGGCGGCCACGGTTTCCGGCGCCCCGCCAATCAGAGCGATGATGATCAAGCCAATGAATGCTTTGGACATCCCCAAATGCTTTGCCGTCTCTTCGACGGCACCCACAAGTATCTCGCTCAATAACGCCAGCACCACCGAGGAGCCTAGCAAGACCAGTACCGCAACGTAGAGCGGCCACTGTCCGCTTTCCTGCACAAGGACTTCTTCAACCTTTTTAGGAACATAATAATGCGGATGGGTTTTCAGCATGAACAGCATATTCAAGGCGTAGGTAATCAGCAAAACCACGGCCACGCAGAAATTGAGCGCTGACTCATGCTGGTACATCTCGGGTGAGACGAAGTTGTCAAACACGCTGGGTAGGACAATGCTGATTGCCGCGATCATCAACACGGAGCGTTCGACCCGCACACCACGGCGGTTGAATTTCTGCCCCCGGTAATAAAGACCCCCTACCAATAATGACAAGCCTAGTACAAACAATAGGTTGGCGAGGATGACACCGATTATCGAGGCTTTCACCACATCAAACAAGCCCGCTTTTAACGCGATCAGGGCGATAATCAACTCGGGGGCATTGCCGAAAGTGGCATTGAGCAATCCGCCCAAAGTCTGGTTGGACTGCTCGGCAATTTGTTCTGTCGAGTCCACCATCAGCGCGGACATTGGAATGAGCGCCAGCGCCGCACATCCGAATTTTATAGCCGCCTGGGTATGTCCGCCTGAGTGTTGAAGAATCTCGGCAATGGGGATGAACGGGGCAAGCCAATAGATTGGTTTCCTGATGAAACTGTTTAGCATGATGGGAAGGATTGGCATTATTTCAATACCTCGCATTTGTCCGTTCTTTCCCAAGGCAAATCCAACTTCGCATTGGCAAAATGACCGTGGGAGGGCAGTTTACCATAGAAGCCGTCGGCATAGTCGGAGGGCAGGTGGCGCAGGGCAAAGTCGCGAATAATTGCCCCAACGCGAAAATCGAAGTTTTGTTCTATTCTTTGCTTGATTTCATTGTCGGAGATGATTCCTGTGCCGAAGGTCTGCACTTGGATGCTGACCGGGGAGGAATAGCCTATGGAATAACTAAGTTGCACCTCACATTCTTCCGCCAAACCGGCCGCAACAATGTTCTTTGCGGCATAACGGGCAGCATAAACGCCCGTGCGGTCGATTCGAGAAGGGTCCTTGCCACTTAAGGCGGCCCCGTTGTGCCGGGCATAGCCGCCATAGGTATCGCCGGCCGACTTCCTGCCGGTCATGCCAGAGTGGTGGGCAGGGCCGCTTTTGGGGAAGGCTCCCTGTGGATTGACGAAAATTTGTGTGCTTTCATCAATTTTCAAAGGTTCCCCAGCCAACACCGGACTGATGACATATTCGATCAAATCCTCCCGCAAAATGACTGGATCGACCTTCACCCTAAACTGGTAGCCGGCGACAATGGTAATATTATGAATGCGTACGGGTTTGGCATTTTCGAAGACGATACCCACTTGGATTGTGCAGTCCGGTGACAAATAATTGATTGCTTTCCGGCGTGCCACGGTTAATTTACGCACGAAGCGGTTGGCTAGCATGATCGGGATCGGCATGAACTCAGGCGTATGGTTACAGGCGAAGCCGAAGATAGTGGATTGGTGCGTTGCTGGCAGGTGTTCTATCTCGTTGTCCGTCATTTCCAGTTCGTCTGCCTTGGCACGCTGGTCAGGCGGCATAGTGATGATGCTGGTAACTACGGTGCAGTCGGCCGCATTGAAGTCCTCCGGGCGGAAGCCCACTGGCCCTATGACCGAACGCGCCACATCAGGCAAATCGACATTGGCGGTGGAGGCGAAGCGCGCTGCCATAAACACCACACCCTTGGATAACGCGCACTCGGTGACGACGCGAGAATAAGGGTCCTGGCGTAGAAAGCGATCTACCACGGTGTCGCTAATCATGTCGCAGAGACGGTCGGGATGTCCTTCGGCAACCGCTTCGGAAGTAAAAAGGAAGTTCTGTTTCATTGGCTGGGGTCTCCACTCTTGCGCGCATTTCGGCTAATGCGCTTGGCCGATTCATTGATCACAAAGGGGATGCTGGCACCCGCTAGGATCAGTGGCAAATCCACTAAACCCAATGGCGAGCAGCGCAGCAAGGTTCGAAGTTGTGGAACGAAGGTTGCTAGAGCCTGAATAGCCAGAGCACCTCCCAAGGCGGTGATCATGTGTGGATTGGGTGCGCGGTCCAAGTCCAAGACAGTGGTGTCTTCAGAACGGCAACTGAGTGCGTGCAGGAATTTGGCCAGGGTGAAGGCCAGGAATGTATTGGAACTGGCCTGCAAGCCCGGCCCATAGTGCAGCCGGCTGATGCCATAAACACCCAAGGAACCTCCGGTGATAAACAGGGATTCACGCAACAGGCGGCGGAAGTCCTGGCCGTTGATGACGGCACGCTTAGGGTCGCGGGGCGGTTGCTTGAGTATGTCCCGCTCAGGAGGCTCCAAGGCTAAGGCCATTGCCGGGGCTATGTCGGCGACCATGTTTATCCACAGAAGTTGCAATGGATTGAGTGCTTCGCCCATTCCCAAAGCCATAGTGAGCACCGCCAATTCGATCTCGCTAAGGTTGGTTGACATTAGGAACCGCAGGCTCTTGCGGATATTGCTATAAATTGTTCGGCCCTGGCGGATGGCAGCCATCATGGTGGGCAGGTTGTCATCTTCCAATACAACGTCGGCAACGGATCGGGCCACGTCGGTGCCTTGGCCGCCCATGGCCACTCCAATGTCCGCCGCTTTCAGTGCGGGACCGTCGTTGACACCATCGCCGGTCATCGCCACCACCTGCCCTGCCTCTTGCAAGGCCTGTACTATCTTCAGCTTATGCGCGGGACTGACGCGGGCAAAAACCGAAGTGTTTTTGACCACCCCTTTGAGAATCTCCGGTTCGAGCCTGTCCAGATTTGCCGAGTCGATGATTTCCAGCGGAGCGTCTCCGCTCAATCCCAGCCGATTGCCGACCGAATAGGCCGTGGCGCATTGATCGCCAGTAATCATTATTGTTCTGACCCCGGCATCATGAAATTCCGCAATCAAGCGCTCCATGCCGGGACGGATGGAGTCTTCCATGCCAATCAGGCCTAGCCAGACTAAAGAGGGTGCCTTCAGGTGTTCGGCTTTATCGGCGTAGGCATACGCCACGCCCAAAACCCGCAAGGCATCGCCGGCCAGGCGGTCATTTCTCTCAATGATGCGATCACGTATGGCATCGTCAAGTTCCTCACGCTCGCCGTTATGCTGTCGCCATTGGCACAGGGCCAGCACTTCCGACGGACTGCCCTTCACGGCGAAAAGCAAACCACCTTCCGGCCTTTCATGCACAGTCATCATGTAGGGACGGCGTTCCGCACGGTGCTTGGTTTTAAGCAAATGGTGATTGGCTCGCAGTCTCCTGACATCTTCCCCCGCATTCATCGCAGCCTCAACCATGGCGATTTCTGTAGACGAGCCTTCCAACTCCGGGGCAATGCCAGAACCCTTGAGCTTGACTTCGCTGCACAGGCAGACTATTTGCAGAAGCCTTTTGATCTCGGGATGCTCCAACGGTGCGATGGGGCGGCCCTTTAGCTCGAAGCGGCAATCGGCAACAGCGACAGAATGCCCCGCGGTACGCATGGAAACCGTTTTCATTTTGTTCAGGGTCAGTGTGCCGGTTTTGTCAAGGCAGATGACCTGCACCGAACCTAGGTTCTCCACCGCGCCCAATTGTCGAATCAAGACCTTTTCACGATGGGAATTGCGGATGCCGATGGCCATGCTAGCGGTGGCCACCGCCGGCAAGCCTTCAGGAATTGCGGCAACGGCCAGCGTAATCGAAGAACTCAGCATTTGCAGCCATGTGTAACCTCTTAAGATACCCAAACCGAAAACGCCCACGCAAAGAAGCCCGCATACTTTCGCAAGATTCCCGTTCAGCTCGTCGAGTTGGCGTTGCAAGAGTGTCTCCGGTGGCCTCACTGCTCCGACCAACGACTGGATCAGGCCAATTTCAGTATGCTGCCCGGTTGCGGCGACCAGGGCTTGGGCACTGCCGCCAGTGACTATCGTACCCTTGTATAACATATTCTTGCGGTCGGCCAAAGGTATATCCTCAGGCGCTATGAAATCCCAATGTTTACCGACGGGCATGGATTCGCCGGTCAGAGCCGACTCGTCGACGGTGAGCCGACTGCTGTTAAGCAGCCTGGCATCGGCGGGTATGTAAGTCCCCGGCGTCAGCACCAGCAAATCGCCAATGACGACGTCCTCCACGGGAACTGCCATCTGCTTGCCGTCACGGATGACGCAGGCATGGGTTGGGGTCATGCAGCCTAGGGTGCTGATGGTACGTTCTGAGGAGTTTTCCGTCACATACCCAATGACGGCGTTGAGCAGCACCGCGCTGCCGATGACGGCCGCATCGATCAAACCGCCCGTGGCCACCGACACCGCTGCCGATACGACCAGCATGGCCATACCGGGGTTGGCGATCTGTTCAGCAAAAATCTGCAAGGCAGATCGGCGCTTGTTTTCAGTGAGACGGTTAGGGCCATAGATTTGCAGGCGATTCCATGCCTCAATGACCGATAAGCCCTCTTTAGAAGCTTCCAGGCGCACGATGGTTTCGCGCGTGTCCAGCTTATGCCAAGCTAGTGAAGGTGTAGTCGGCTGGGCGCTTGCAAGCTGCACAGCCGGCTTCGGATTGTTGAATTGGAATTTATATCGATTCGTGAGGGGGGAAGTCTTCTTGAGATTTTTCGGCTCGGATTGGGTGGGCGAGGGTGGCTGTTTGCCAGTCTGGACAATCCGGCCATTTAGACATCTGCGGGCCACTTTCTCCACTTCCGCAATGACCTGATTCTGGTCTTGGTTGGGAAGGAATTGCACCAGTAAGTTGCCAGTCAAGCTATTCGCACGCGCATCATTGATCATTGTATGTCCGCACAGGGCGTTTTCCAAGTCGATTTTCAACTTGTCAGAACGGTACAGCCCCTGGACATGTAAGCGGACCCTGCCTAAGCCTGTAGTATGGACTAGGGAAACTATGAATGATGATCCGTTGACAGTGACGGGTTGTTCAATGGGCATGAGTCAGAACGCGAGAATCAAGCAGAATGGGTCGAAAAAACACTCCCTGTTTCCTTATCGACAACTGCCTCGCAATTATAATCTATTAATGTTACAGCTATGTTACAAATCCGGTGTTTTTAATATCGAATAATTACATGTTAAGTTATATTATTTTGCAAAGCGATTCACACAATGGGCGATTTGATTGAGTGTCCTTTATTATTTTTCTTTGTTAAGGTAAAAACGCAGTATATCAACATCAAAGCAATGGCATAAAAAATTTGGAAACCTTAAAAATTATTGGCTTGTGTGTTCTGATCGTAGCTCCTTCCTTGGCAAAGTTGGCTTTTGCCGTAGAACCTGGCCCGGCTCAGGCTGTTTCCAGCGGCAAAGTACAAATATCGCCGTCCGGCCAGGATGGGAAAAAAATTATCGCGCAAAAAAGTAGCGGTTTGGCTGAAATGCGCGAATGGTTGAATCAGCGCAACACCGAGCGCAAACAGAAAGGAAGCGGCATGCCGGATAGCGTCAGCCGCAGCAAGCAAAATCCTGCCGTAACCCTGCCGCACATTACTCACCGGCAGAAACGCCCATTGACCGGATTACTGGCAGGGGACAAGCCACGTCCAAGCCAAGAATCTGCTGGGGAGCAAACGGTGTCCAGTCCAGATGGTCGCGTACACCATCGCCTAATCATGAACGAAGAGGGGCCGGACCAGTTGCAAGTAGATACTGGCAAGGGCTACGCGATCCCCTATACCGCCAATTCGCTAAAGCCAAAAGGCTGGAACCATCCGAAATTTGGGCTCAGATGAAGCCATACAGCGTTCTCAACATCAGAGAGTTACTTGATAGCTAGTGGGTGGTGCTGGATATACGTTTACTCCCTAATCACTACAAAATTGGACAAAGTGTAGGATGGGCAAAGGCCGCTGAGCCGTGCCCATCTTGGTCGGCGCGGTTTTTGATGGGCACGGCCTAGCGGCCTTTGCCCATCCTACCAATGAACCATTTTTAGAGTGACATGGGAGTATGTACAGCATTTTCATCTTTAAAATATACCCAATAAAGGATATTCAGCTAGCGTTTCAAGTTAACGGAATATCTTGCCCTTTCATTCCAGCTATCAAGTAACTCTTTGATGTTGAAAATGCTGTAATTCAATAGCATTGGGATTTCAAGCCTCCATATATTCGATTCTCATCTGTACGGTCCGGTTGTCTCTAAATTCGTTGACATCCAGCTTATAAACGAGTTTGATGAGCTGACAACCCAGCCAGCTTTCCGGGTC
>CAIZPP010000284.1 GCA_903934875.1 uncultured Methylococcaceae bacterium | reverse complement strand
GGGCGGATAATGGCAAACAGCCCCTAGAAAACCGTGCAGGTCAAAAAGCTATTTCCATAAGAGACCTCGTCTAAACCGGGCTTGTCCAACAAACGGTTAGATTGTGGCTCGCTTCGCTCGCACAATCTAACCTTATTCGTTAGGTATTCAAATGAACGTATTTTAATTCCACTCTCAATTGATAATGCGTTGCGTTTATCAAGATACCTTAACGAATTCTCTCTATTTCCAATAATAATGGTAAAAGAGAAGTTTGGATCTCTAGCCACTCTAACTCCCTTTGACTGGAAAAGTTTTAATGCTTCCCCCCTCCTATTATCCATTAACCAAGCTTTCCAATCACGCACTTGTTGAGTCGCTTTAGAAAGGATAGCTGATGGAAATCCATCTTCATTATATGGTGAAGCTTGCGGTGTCTTTATCTCGAACAATTCCCAGAACAAGCCCATACTATGATTTTCTGATGGAACCGCGAAATCAGTTTCAAGGCTACTGCCAAGTTTTAATTTTGAGATTGATAAAAATGAATTAATCCTATCAACAAGAAAAAAACCTGCATGATCTTTTATAAAGGCATGATACGCATGCTCAGTGTTGTTTGTTGCAAGAAGATTTATCCATTCTTTTTTAATTGAATCCACAATCGGATTTTTCTTTTGAAGCTTAGACCATCTCATAATTTTCTGCTTCCATATAATTAATCATAAAGTTACAGCGTTTTTATCCTAACAAAGAAAAATAATAAAGGACATTCAATCAAACCACTAATTGTGTGTGCTTTGCAAAATAATATAACCAAAAAAGTAATCATTTGATATTAAAAACGCTGTTCCAGCACCAAGAACCGATAAGTAAAATCAACGCTGGGGTCATCACTGACCGTTTCACTGTCAACAACTTGCCAGTCTTCCAGCGAATACGGCGGAAAATAAGTGTCGCCGTCAAACTCCTGTTCTATCAGGGTCAGATAGAGGCGGTCGGCTTGGGGTAGGAAGCACTGGTAAAGCGAAGCACCGCCGATAATCATTAACTCCTCCGCTGCACCCGCCAAGTCTAAGGCTTCGGCCAAGGAGTGGGCAATGGCGCAGCCTTCGGCATGGTAGGCGGGGTCGGACGTGAGGACGATGTTATTGCGTCCGGGCAACGGACGGCCAATGGACTCGTGGGTCTTACGGCCCATCAGTATGGGCTTGCCCCAAGTGATGGCCTTGAAGCGTTTAAGGTCGGCGGACAAATGCCAGGGCATGTGATTGTCCTTGCCAATCACGCGGTTGGTCGATAGGGCGACGATGAGGGAGAGTTTCATCAAGCTAAATCTGTGTTGTGATCTGTAGGGGCGAATTCATTCGCCAAATCAATGCATTCTAGGTGAATGAATTCGCCCCTACAAAACCGGCACGTCATTATTTATCATCCCTTTACGCACACCACCTGTTTCAAGGTGTGCACCACTTCTACCAAATCATCCTGGTTTGCCATTACTTCGTCAATGTCTTTATACGCGCCGGGGATTTCGTCGATGACCCCTTTGTCCTTGCGGCAGACGACACCCTCGGTTTGGCGGGCCAGATCAGCCGTAGTAAAGGCTTTTTCGGCGGCAGTGCGGCTCATTTTGCGGCCCGCGCCATGCGAGCAGGAGCAAAAGCTTTCTGGATTGCCTTTGCCGCGCACAATGAAACTTTTCGCGCCCATGCTGCCGGGGATGATGCCAAGATCGCCCGCTCTGGCCCGGATGGCCCCTTTGCGGGTGATCCATACATTTTCGCCGTAATGGTTTTCCCGCGTGACATAATTGTGATGGCAGTTGACCGCCTCGGCAGTGACCTGAAAAGCCGGCAAATGGCGGGCGAGCGCGGCCAGTATCAAGTCCAGCATGGCTTGGCGGTTGGCATAGGCATAATCCTGCGCCCATTGCACGGCTTCGGCGTAATCGTCAAAATGCTCGGTGCCCTCAGGGAAATAGGCAAGATCGCGGTCCGGCAGGCTAATCATCCAACGCTCCATGTCCTTGCGTGCCAATTGGATAAAATAATTGCCGATGGCGTTGCCGATGCCCCGGCTACCGGAATGGAGCATGACCCATATGCAATTGGACTCGTCCAAGCACAGTTCGATGAAATGATTGCCGCCTCCCAAGCTTCCCATCTGCCGCACCCAATCGGAGGATTTGCCGAAAGACTTTAACAATTGCGGGTGTTTGTCGGTCATCCGCTGCAATTGCGGCCCAAAGGGCAGGGCGTAGCCGGTTTGTGCGCGGTCCTCTTTGTGTTGCTCGCGGCCAACGGGCACGTCGCGGTTGATCTGGTCGTACACCTTTTTCAGCAGCGTCTCGCTCAAATCATTGGCTTGCAGAGAAAGCCGGCAGGCAATCATGCCACAGCCTATGTCCACACCGACCGCTGCCGGAATAATGGCGCTATGCGTGGCGATAACGGAACCGATGGTGGCCCCGATGCCGCTGTGCACATCCGGCATGGCTGCCACATGCCGGTAGATAAACGGCAGGGTGGACAGGTTGACCAGTTGTTGCCGGGCGTGGGGTTCGACCTCGTCGGTCCAGATTTTCACCGGCAACCGGCCTTCGGTGATGACTTGTTTGATGGGCATTTTTTATCCTCACAGAATAAACACCAAGGACACAGACGAATAAAAACGCTCTATTTAGCGGATTCTAAACCTTCAGCTACTTCGTGTTTGATTCTTTTACTGTGGAAACTATCACTTTACGAAGAGGGCCAAAACTCCTCGTGCAGTATGTCTTCCTTCGGCCAAGGGCAATCTGACGGGAATGCCGTTTCGTCCCGGTCGGTCTCTCTTGCGGCCATCAATCGGGCATCGCTGTAAACATCGGCGACGATTTCCGGCAAGCTAGGGCGTAAACTGGGATTTTGCCTGAGCACCCGTTGTATACGGTTGCGTTGTTCCTTTACGGTGAGTTGCCAACTTCGCCCGCGCCGCTCTGGTTGGAATTGCCATTTTAGCAAATGGGCCATCAGCACCGCCAAGCAATTCCCCAATTCACGGCGTTCACTGGCCCCCATACTTTCCAACTCCTCAACCAGATGTTCCACATCGACACACTCAAATTGGCCCGCTTTTAACAATTTTGATTGCTCTTTAGTCCAGCCATAAAAGTCGTTTTGATAGGTAGTCATCATTATCCCCCGAAACAAACGCCAAGGCCACGGACGAAGCGGATGTTAATCGCCTAATACCGTGGCCTCGTTGTAGGTTAGTCTAAACCATTGCCCTGCCAGTTTAAACTCTATAGGACTACGCAGAAATGTCTTCCAATTCGTTCGCCCTGAGTCCTGAGTCCTGAGCTTGTCGAAGCGTGAAGGTCACTTGCAAAGCCCATTCATGCTTCGACAGGCTCTGCACGAACGGGGCTTTGCGTAAATCCTACTTTAGATGACTGCGTTAGCAAAGCTACATTCGATTAGCCCTCATCCCCGGCCCTTCTACCGTGGGGAGAAGGGAGAAAAGCCCCTTATGTGCTGCCCCCACCAGTCCCCGGTCCCGAAGTGCCTCCTCTGACAAACAAGGCACTGCGCCCTTCAACCTGCTTGGTGATATAAGCCTGCTGGATGATGGAGAGGATGTTGTTGACCACCCAGTAAAGCACCAAGCCGGAAGGGAAGAAGGCGAAAAAGAACGTGAACATCAGCGGGAACCACTTCATCACTTGGGCCTGGATCGGATCCTGCGGCTGGGGGTTGAGGTGTTGCTGGATAAACATGGACACGCCATAGACCACCGGCAAAATGAAGTAGGGGTCTTTGGCGGACAGGTCCTGCAGCCAGAAAATAAACGGGGCCTGCCGCAGTTCCACAGCTTCCGACAACACCCAATACAAAGCAATGAACACCGGCATTTGCACCAGGATAGGCAAACAGCCACCCAAGGGGTTGACCTTTTCCTTGCGGTACAAATCCATCATCGCCGTGTTGAATGCCTGTTTGTCTTCGCCATGACGCTCCTTGAGCGCTGCCAGTTTGGGCTGGAGTTTGCGCATATTGGCCATCGAACGGTAGCTGGATTCTGACAGCTTGTAGAACACCGCCTTGATCACGATGGTCGCGAAAATGATAGCCCAACCCCAGTTAGCGAAAACCTTGTGGAATTGCTCAATCAACCAAAAGACAGGCTTGGCGAAAATGGTCAGTTTGCCGAAATCTTCGGTCAGTTCCAAATCCAAAGGCGGGGCTCCTGCCACCGAAGGTTTGATGTTTTCCAGAACCCTTTGTATCTTGGGGCCAACGTATAAGCGGGATTTGAACACGGGGGACTGGCCTGGCGCCACTTCCACCGTAGGCTCGCTCACGCCGATCACGAAATCATTGTTGCCCAACGATTGAGTGTAGAAATGCAAATTCTCCTCTGCGGACGGTATCCAAGCAGCCATGAAGTAATGTTGGATCATCGCTATCCAGCCGTTTTTACCTTCCTGGCTGAGATTATTGTCCTTCATATTGTCAAAGCTGATTTTTTCATATTTTTTCTCTGGAGTATGCAGGACACCACCCACATATGCCCGGTCGGCGGAATTGGCCGAAAGGGCCGAACCGGTTTTCTTTTCCGGCTGTTTACGTTGCAATTGCATATATTGCCGCCCCTTCCAGACGGAAGGCGATTCGTTGGACACCTGCTGCTCCATCTCGATCAAGAAACTACCTTTCTTAAAGATATAACTCTTGGTGACGGTAATCCCTTGGTTATTGGTCCAAGTCAAAGGCACCCGCAACTCTTCCTGGCCGTTACCCAACTCGTATCCGGTCTGCGCCGCTTTCCATATACTGCTTGGGTCAGGGGCCTTATCCGCCTCACCGATGAAGCCGGATTGGGATATGAACAGTTGCTGGGGGGCATCGTTGAGCAGGCGCACCGGGTCGTTCGGCGTGTCCTTTTCTTTCGGAAAGGTGGTTAGGTCAATCTGACGGATATCGCCGCCATTGGCATCAATTTCCGCTTTTAACACATCAGTGATCACAGTGATGCGCTGACCCTCCTTGAGTGCCTCACCCAACACGGCAGAGGCATTGGCTAGCGCCGGGGATTGCGCCTCCTCTGGCTTGGATGTGGCAGAAGCATCAACGGGATTCTGGCTTGCCGTGACAGGTGCCGGTGGCTTGGGACCGTAGTCCGCTTGCCACTGATGCCATATCTCATAGCTAAGCCAGAGAAACAGAACGATAAGTACGAACCTCAAATTATCCATGTTTGGCACCAAATTTTTCTGGGACGGGATCTAAGCCGCCTTCATGCCACGGATGGCACTTCGACAATCTAATTACGGTCAGATAAGAACCGCGCAAGGCCCCAAACCGCTCAACGGCGGTTAAAGCATAACTTGAGCAGGTGGGATAGAAGCGACAATGATGGCCCACCCAAGGGCTAATCACGTAGCGGTAAAACTTGATGAGTTGCACTAGCACGAATTGCATCGTTTTATTAGGGTTATCCAGTGCTTTTCCAAGGACAATTTTAGCGTTTTGTTATCGGCAAGCTTTGCTGCTGTTCGCGCCATCACGACATAATCCAAGTTGCCGAAATCTGCCTGCCCCAAGCGGAAGCTCTCCCTAACCAGACGCTTGATGCGGTTTCTGTCCACGGCGTAGCGAATATGCTTCTTGGAAATGGCAAGGCCCAACCTTGAATATCCCTGGTCATTTGCGCGGGCTAGAACGGTCAGATAAGCATCCGACGACTTTTGCGCACCCCCGAATACAATTTGATAATCGGCTGGTTTGCCTAGGCGATGGTTGCGAGGAAAGCTGAAATCCGCCGTTGCCAAACCCTTAGCCGCTGACGGAAAGCCTCTTGCGTCCTTTCGCCCGGCGGGCGTTAATGACATTGCGTCCACCATGTGTTTTCATCCTGGCACGGAAGCCATGGGTGCGGGCACGTTTGATTTTGCTGGGTTGATAAGTTCTTTTCATTTATGCTCTAGCCTTGAATTTTGGAACGGAATGCGACAAAAAAGACCCACAATGCTAAGTGATAGCCCTAGGCCGTGTCAATGACCTTAGGATGTCGCGGGTGCGATTAGTGTGATGCGGGAGTGCGAGGCCTGCCTTGCAAGGGCATCTAAAGGCAAGGCAGGCCTTGGCACTCCCGGTATCAATTCAAAGACTGCCCAGTTCGTCTGCATCACAGTTGAAACACTACCCTCCTGGTGTCTGATGCGCCTCGCTAATGCAGGAGACACTAAACCGCCGGTTACCATCGTCCAAACGCAGGGCGGTCAGTTCCCCGCCCCAAAGACAGCCGGTATCCAAGCAATAACACTGATTTTCCTCATGAAATCCTAGAGTGGACCAATGGCCGAAGAGTATCTTGGCATTTTCACTGCGGCGTCCCTGCACCGTGAACCACGGCATTAAATGCGGTGCTTGCGATCCGGGCGGGCCGTTTTCCTTCATGTCCAGCACACCATTGCGGTCGCAATAGCGCATGCGGGTCAGGCAGTTAGTGATAAAGCGGAGGCGGGGCCAGCCTTCCAGTTCTTCCGACCATCTATCCGGCGAATCGCCATACATGCGCTGGAAAAATTCGCCTGCCCTTTCTCCGCGCAACATGGCTTCAACCTCACGCGCACAACGGCTGGCAGTATCCATGCCCCACTGCGGGGGCAGCCCACCGTGGATAAGGTAAAATTCGCCGGTGAAATGCAATAATGGACGGGTGCGCAGCCAGTACAGCAGTTCATCCCGGTCCGGGGCGGAGAGAATATCGCCAAATGTGTCGCGGCGCTTGGTTTTGGACGCACCGCAGGCAACCGACAACAGATGCAAATCGTGATTACCAAGCACGGTCACTGCAGAATTGCCCAAGCTTTTAATGAAACGCAGTGTTTCCAAAGATTTTGGCCCCCGGTTGATGATATCACCTACAAAATAGACGCGGTCTTGCTTGGGATCGAAGTCGATTTTTGTTAATAACAGGCGAAGCTCGTCGAAGCAACCCTGCACATCGCCTATGGCATATTCGGCCATGGCGGCTTAACGCAAAGCGCGGGAGGCGCTGAAAGTAAGCGCGTCGATGTCGATTGGATGCTTCATGTTCATACGGTCACTGGGGCTTAAGTTGGCGGTTGAAGAATAGTTAGGACTTACGCAAAGCCCCGTTCGTGCTGAGCCTGTCGAAGCATGAATTGGCTTTGCGACTGCCGTTCACCCATCGACCCTTCGACAAGCTTAGGACTCAAGGCGAACGGCATTGGAAGACGTTTTTGCGTAAGTCCTAGATAGTTTAATCCCTAGGACACTGGAAAGGCTATGATCTAGCCGACAAAGGGCGCTGCGGAAGGAAAGCAACATCAAACGCCATCTCCTAGCGGGAAAATATTAGTTTTTCTAATTCAAACAATAAGGTAAATAAAATGCACATACATATTTTGGGGATTTGCGGTACATTCATGGGCGGTTTGGCATTGATGGCGCGTGAATTGGGACACAAAGTAACCGGCTCCGACCAGAACGTTTACCCACCAATGAGTACACAACTGGAAAGCCAGGGCATTGTGCTGTATCGAGGCTATAATGAAGCCAACCTGGAAGCCCGCCCCGATTTGGTAGTCATTGGCAACGCCCTGTCGCGGGGCAACCCGGAAGTTGAGGCCGTGCTCAACTTGGGCTTGCCCTACACCTCAGGTCCGCGCTGGCTATACGAGGCGGTGTTGAAAGACCGCTGGGTGCTCGCGGTGGCAGGAACCCACGGCAAAACTACCACCACCGGTATGTTGGCTTGGATTCTGGAATGCGCGGGGGTCAACCCCGGTTTTCTGATCGGCGGCATTCCCTTGAATTTCGGCGTATCAGCCCGCCTAGGCCAATCGCCTTATTTCGTCATTGAGGCCGACGAATATGACACGGCGTTTTTTGACAAGCGGTCCAAGTTTCTCCATTACCTCCCGCGCACTGCCATCCTGAATAATCTTGAGTACGATCATGCCGACATCTTTCCCAATTTGGCGGCGATCCAGCGCCAATTCCACCATTTTGTCAGGACGATTCCGGGCAATGGCCTGATCATCACGCCGGCAGCAGATGAAAATATTGCCGAAACCCTGCGCATGGGCTGCTGGACCCGGTTGGAAACCACCGCCTTAGATGGCGAGGCCGGCTCTTACTGGCAGGCGCGGCTGAATCGCCCCGACGGGAGTGAATTCGAGGTAAGCAAAGGCCACGGGGTGCGTGGAACGGTCAGCTGGGAGTTGAGCGGCCTGCACAATGTCCGCAACGGCATTGCCGCCATTGCCGCCGCCTGCCACGCCGGTGTGGACCCGGAAAATGCCGCCACTTACCTGAGCCAGTTCAAAAATGTCAAGCGGCGCATGGAAGTGCTGGCCACCGTCAATGGCATTACCCTCTACGACGACTTTGCCCACCACCCCACAGCCATCGCCACGACCTTGGAAGGTTTGCGGGCGCGGGTCGGCGAGGCCCGCATCATCGCCGTGCTGGAACCCCGTTCCAACACCATGCGCCTTGGGGTACATGCCGGCACCTTGGCGAACTCGCTGAAAGCGGCGGACAAAGCGCTAATCTACCAAGCGCCGGAGCAAGGCTGGGAGCTACGCGCATCGGCCGGGATTGAAGTCTTCCCGTCCTTGGATGAAATCGTCACCAAACTGGTCGAGGAAGCCCGCCCCGGCGACCATGTGGTGTTCATGAGCAACGGCAGCTTCGGCGGAATCCACGGCAGGGTGGAGGAGGCGTTGAGGAGTAAAATTATTCTTGGTTAGGTAAGCCACGAAACCGCATCATTTCTTTCCGAAAGGCGAATGATCGTGAGCAAAAGAAATTTGAAACTCAAAGCCTCTGACCCAACTCCAAGCATCGACTGGGCACTGGTGGATGCTGCGCCCTTGGCCGATACGCCGGACGAAGACAGCCCGGAGCTATCCGCTAAGCAGTTTGTCGAGTTGCGCCCATTACACGAGGTAATCCGCAAGACCGACTCGGTTTAGAAAACCGAGTCGGTCTTACTACTCTCTAAAATACTCACATGGAACCAGCCATGAGCGAGAAAACGGTATTCATCAGCTATCGGCGGGATGCGACCGGCAAAGCTTTTGCCCGTTCGCTGAAACAGGAACTCAAACATCAAGGCTATGATGTGTTCATGGACGTGGACGACATGGATTCTGGCCAATGGGAAGCACAGATTCTTGCGGAAGTGCCGAAGAGGGCGCACTTTCTATTGTTGCTAACACCCAGCGCACTGGATCGTTGCACAGACGAAAACGACTGGGTGCGGCGTGAGTTTCTCTTAGCGTTTCAGCATGGCCGCAACATCGTGCCCATATGCGAGGAATCCGTTACCCTAGCCACTATGAGTGCAGCTAGCCCCGAATGCATGAAGGAAGTATTCAGCTACCAGATAGCAAGCATACGGCACGGTAGCTTTGAGAGCAACATCCAAACACTGATTAGCCGCTACATCCCCCCGCACCAAGCCCCCAAGGAAGCGGAAATTCAACCTAGCGTTGATATTTTCCACCTCCCCAAACCCACCACCGCGTTAATCGGACGCAAAACCGAACTAGCCCAACTGACCACAGCATTTACCGACCCCAACAAACGCCTCGCCATTATTGTCGCGGCGGGTGGAATCGGTAAATCGGCGTTAACCGATGAATGGTTACAACAGATTGCGGTGCACAATTATTACGGCAAAACCCACGTGTTTGGCTGGTCGTTTTATTCGCAAGGTTCGCACAACACCTTTACCAACTCGCAGCCGTTTTTCAGTGCTGTGTTGCCATTTTTAGGGATATCAGAAATCCCCAAAGATGAAATAGAAAAGGCGCGGGTTTTAGCGCAGTGCTTGCAACAGCAACCGTGTTTGCTGATTCTCGATGGGCTAGAACCCTTGCAATATGCTGAAAATTTGCCATCCATGAGCGGTGAATTGCAAGACAGTGCGTTAAAAGAGTTTATTGCTTGTCTTCGGCGAACAGCGGATAAAAGTTTTGTGTTGCTCTCATCCCGTCAACCCTTGATGGAATTGAAGAATTGGCAACCAGAAAGTTATTTATCACTGGACTTAAAGACCTTGCCACCTGAGGATGGTGCGGCGTTATTGAAAAACTTAGGCGTAACGGGTGAGGCTGAAGAACGGCAAGCGATTTGTAAAGACTTAAACGGTCATGCCCTGAGCTTGGTGTTATTAGGGCATTTATTACACGAACATCATCAAGGCGATTGCCGTTATGCCAAAGAATTGCCGCCGTTGACATCGGCGCATGGTGATAGTAATGCCGAGCAAGACAGTCGTCATGCGTTACGGGTATTGGATTATTACGACAGTTTGCAAGATGAAGCCTCTCGCTGTTTTTTGCAATTGCTGGGTTTGTTTGACCGCCCGATGAACCCTGCAGAAAAAGCGGTTTTGATTGCTAGTGCTAACCATGCAGAACCGTTACGCGCTTTAACGCAAAAACAATGGCAAGCGGTTGAGCAACGCTTAGAAAGAAGTGGCCTGTTACTGGGGAGAAAAGGTACATTTACTCGTTTTGAATGGGATACGCATCCGATTATACGTGCCTATTTTGGGCAAAAATTTAAAGAAAACCATCCCGAAACTTTTAAGCAAGCTCACAAAGTTTTATTTGATTATTATCAAAATTTACCTGAAAAAGAATTGCCTGATACGTTGGAAGAAATGCTGCCTCTTTATCGAGCTGTCATGCACGGATGTTTGGCAGGAGAATATAAAAAAGCACTAATAGATGTTTTCCAGCAGCGTATTAATCGCATTAATGACCTATATAGCTTGTATAAGCTTGGAGCTTATAGCTATAACCTTGTCGCATTATCTGCTTTCTTTTCAGCAAATTGGATAAAACTTAATGATGAGTATATTACTGAACCTGAAGAAGTTTGGTTATCAAATTTAGTTTCATTTTCTTTAATGTCTTCAGGGCGTTTACTTGATGCTGTAGCTATGCGAGAGAGATCTATAGAGCTTTCTCTAAAAATGAAAGACTTGGATGCCGCAGCAAGTAATGCAAGAACTTTTACTGATTTACTATTACCCTTAGGAAAGCTTCGGGAAGCGGAAATCGTCTCTAATAAGTCTTTGAGTTACGCCCTTCAAATTTATGACAAATGGGGGCAAAAGAGAAGTTATAGTAGAGTAGCCATAATATTGTATCATTTAGGAAAGCTTGATTTAGCAAAAATTACCTTTATTAAATCCGAGCAGATACAAGCACAATCTAATGATGACCCGAGTTTTAATTTTTTATATGCTTCGAGATATTGTGGACTGCTGATTGATATGGCTGGCAATCATACTGATTTTGAAAACATATTGAATTATATTTTAAAATGTTGCCAAAGTAATCCATCGCTTTTAGATGTGGCACTGAATCATCTCACTTTAGCTAGAATTTTTATGGCTTTACAATATCATACCGCCAATATAGAATTTAACTTAGCGGTGCAAGGCATACAGAAAGCAAATAAAATAGAATTTACACCACCGTTTTATTTATACCGCGCCGACTTCTACTCCCTTATCACTCTAAAAATGGTTGATTGGTAGGATGGGCAAGGGCCGCTAGGCCGTGCCCATCAAACCGCACCGACCAAGATGGGCACGGCCCTAGGGGGCCTTTGCCCATCCTACACTTTGCCCAATTTTGTAGTGATTAGGGAGTACCTCACCCAAGACAAACTTGAACTAGCCCTTGCCGATTTAAACAGCGCGTGGGAAATTATCGAACGCTGTGGCATGAAGCTTTATCAAGTGGATTACTTATTAATACATGGACGCTATTGCCTTGCAACCGCTGACCACGACACAGTTTTAAACCACTATGAAGAAGCCAAACAACTCATCCAAGAAACTGGCTATCATCTGCGTGATGCCGAATTAGATTTGTTAGCAGCGCAATATTGCCAACAACAGGGCAATCTCTTGGGTAAAGATGCCGATTTTTATTTGCAAAAGGCTAAAAAACGCATAGAGGGCATCGGGCAATGGGGGTTGATGCCACGTTGGGAAAAAGTAGCCAATGGCAAGTAGCAAGTTCGATATAACGCCGTCATTCCGGCCATGGATGATGGACAAAACGGGTTACGTCAAGCCTTTGTTAATTTTGATGCTTCACATCCCTGTGACTGGATTCCTGCATCCCTGCTGGAATGACGGCATTCTACATTGCTTGGTCATTCGGCGATGGTCGGTTAGCATATGTTGTTCATGGCTTATATGCAGTGTTTTCATCTTGAACATAAAACTAAAAATGGATATTCAGTTATCCCTTGCATTTAAGCGTATATCCTGCACCACCCACTAGCCAACAAGTAAATGTTAGATGTTGAAAACGCTGTTTTTCTTAAAGGGTGAATGGTTATTCAGTTCTTCCATATAATGCTCAACGCTTAGTTTTTCATCATCAAGAAAATCTTTGATGGCATCTGAAAACTGCGAGTTTGCAATCCAATGGGCCGACCATGTGGCCGTGGGCAATAACCCACGCGCCATTTTATGGGTTCCTTGCGCACCCCCTTCAAAACGGCGAATCCCATGCTGGATACAATATTCAACGGCTTGGGAATAACAGGTTTCAAAATGCAGGCCGCTGACGAATTGTTTTGCCCCCCAATACCGTCCAAACAGGACATTGTCTCCTATTACATTCATCGCACAGGCAACAGGTTCATCCCCACGCACAGCAAATATCCATAACAGCCTGTTCGGCATGGATTGGACAATTCTTTGGAAAAACTCCAGATTCAAATAAGGCGACGACCAATGCTCATGGTATGTGTTCACATAGCAGCGATAGAAAAACTCAAGCTGCCGGTCTTGGATTTCCCCGCCCTTCAGCCATAAAAAGGAAATCCCCGCCTCATGGGCGTGGCGGCGCTCTTGGCGGATTTTTTTACGTTTATCATGATTCAGCGCGGACAGGAACCCATCGAACGTCTTGTAGCCGGCATCATGCCAATGAAATTGCAAACCCTCGCGCAGCATGAAACCCAACTCGCGCAGGACCGCCAAATCGCTTGTTTGGGGAAAAAGAATGTGCAAGGACGAAACCCTTAAGCGCCGCGCCAATGCAATGGCCGCTTCCGCTAAAGTCCGCCGGTCCTCATGCGTGTTCGCCAATAGCCTAGGCCCGGTAACGGGGGTAAATGGGGCGGCGCACAATAACTTAGGGTAATAGGCAAGGCCATGACGCTCAAATGCATCCGCCCAGGCATGGTCAAAAACGAACTCACCCCGCGAATGGCTTTTCAAATACAAAGGCATAGCCCCGGCCAAGGTTTTCCCATGCGACAAAGTCAGGTACAAAGGCTCCCAGCCGGTTTCCGCCGACACACATCCGCTTTGTTGGGCTGCGGCTAGGAATTCATGGCGTAGAAAAGGATAATCACCCGCCAGACTGTTCCACTGGCTTGCTTCAATTTCGGCCAGTGAATTGACTATATTGATTTTGGGCATATAGTTGTTGTTCTCGTTCCCACGCTCCAGCGTGGGAATGCAGATAGCGGCGCTCCTGCGCCCAAGTCCCGCCGGAGCGGGGCAAAACTGGTTCACACGCTGGAGCGTTGGAACCAGAACTAAAGGCGGTGACGAGTCGCCGGAATCTAGATTGCAGGGATGCCCCAAAGCCCGCGCCATACATGGAGCCTAGGTTCCGGCGATCCATGCCGGAACGACGGGGTTCTGGGTTTTTCTGTAACTGATGTTACGCAAAGGCCCCTGCGCTGTTATCGGCAAAGGATTGCTGACCTGAGGCGATTCGTTTTGGAGTGTCAAGGCCTGCCTTGACAGGCAAAGCAGGCTTTGCCACTCCATGC
>CAIZPP010000283.1 GCA_903934875.1 uncultured Methylococcaceae bacterium | reverse complement strand
TTCAGCCGTGGCAGGGGATGTTGTGCTGAATGACGGTTCCGTGTCGGGGGCGGAAATCAATTCGATGATGGCCGACACGGGTTTGTCGAGACTGTATGAATCGCGCAACCAGTATTCCTTCTGGGAATTTGTGGACGACCAAATTCACGGCTTGCTTGACCAAGACCCAGGCCCGGACATTGGCTATGACGACAACGGCGAAATCGGTGCCGATGAGTTTATTGGCATTAGCCAGCCTGATGAATGAAGCGGTCGGAGGGGCATAAATCCCCTCCAAAACAGCCATTGCATATTCCCCTTCCCGTTATAAATTAAACATGAAGGCACGTTCCATTCTGGCTTGCCTATACACGGTAACTGGCCGGTTCCGCGAACCGGTTATTGTCAATCATGTTTTCCCGCTGCGGCGGGTGGAGTAAACGGTATGTTAAACAAAGTGCAATTGATCGGTCGTTTGGGCAAGGACGTGGAAATGCGGTATGCGCAGGACGGGACTGCGATAGCCAATCTCTCGCTGGCGACAAGTGAATACTACAAGGACAAGGCAACCGGCGAAAGAAAAGACCGGACCGAATGGCATCGCGTGGTCCTGTTCGGGAGGACAGCCGAAATCGCTGGCGAATACCTTAAAAAGGGGGCTTTGGCCTATGTCGAAGGCGGTCTGCGGACAAGGAAATGGGAAAAGGATGGCGTGGACCATTACACCACGGAAATCGTCGGGAATGAGCTTAAAATGCTGGACCGCCCGGCGAATTCTGGCAATGGCCAGCAGCAAAACCAAGCCCATGCCAACGGAAACGACGGCAACACTGGCAATGCCCGTTCTAATGGCACTAATGGCCATTCCAATGGCAAGGCTGGCCCTGCGAATGGTTCAGCCAATAAAAGCAGTACCGCCAACCGGGCGAGCAGCCAGCGTAATAACGGCGGCACCGCCCAGAACAGGGCGGCAACCGCCCGCAGTGCGCCAAATGATTGGGATGATGGTTTCGACCAAGAGCTTGATGTTCCATTTTAGCGACTACCTATAGACTAAATGTAAACAAGAACCCGGCAAGCCATGGACGGCAACCCATTCAATCCATTGGATTCAGGCCGCGCAAGTTGATCGGCAACAGGCTGCATGACACTGTTCGTGAACCATTCCCGACACATTTTGAAGGAAAAAAGATATCCCCAACGGTCTTGGCAACTGCTATAGTTTTCGGCCACGCACATTTTTTGACCGACTGACAGAGGATTGAACATGTCCGATGGTGGATGTGATGCGTGAGGAACATGAAGACCTTGCAGCTTACCTGGATGCTTATCTTGGCTATGCGGTCAAACAGTGGTGCGCACTGGGCAAGGAAGAATTCGCTGCGGTTTTCAACCATGTCAATGAAAACGATTTCCCCGAAACACTTTCCGAATACGGTGCCATGGCCGAAGCGAGCGGCTTTTCGGGGGTTGACTCTCTGAACCGCTATACTTGGCATCGGACCTTGGCACTGGTCAACCGATAAGCGTTGTGGAATCTTTAGGCCATCGCCCGTTGATTTCGCACCGCCCCGCCGCGCCCCGCCATGGGCCGATAGACGCTGAATCCCTGGTCTATCGCAAGGTCGCCCGTAGGCTCATTCCTTCTCTGTTTCTGCTGTACTTGGTCGCCTTCATCGACCGGGTGAATGTCGGGTTCGCCAAATTGCAAATGAGCGGCGACCTGGGCTTGAGCGATGAGGTGTATGGCGTGGGGGCGGGCATCTTCTTCCTCGGCTATTTTCTGTTCGAGGTGCCGAGCAACCTGATCCTCCACCGGGTCGGGGCGAAACGCTGGATTGCCAGGATTCTCCTGCTCTGGGGGCTGATTTCCATGTCCATGGTATGGGTGGATTCGGCGTTTTCGTTCTATCTGTTGCGGTTCCTGCTGGGCGTGGGAGAGGCGGGGTTTTTCCCCGGTGTCATCCTGTATCTGACCTATTGGTTTCCGGCCAGGAGCATGGCGAAGACGACGGCCATATTCATGACGGCGATGGCGGTTGCCGGCGTGGTCGGCGGCCCGGTTTCAGGCTCGATCATGGCCGGGTTGGATGGCTGGCTGGCGCTGCGCGGCTGGCAATGGTTATTCCTGCTTGAGGGTGCGCCCGCCGTGGCACTGGGCTTCGCCGCCTATGTTTTCCACGACGATGGCCCGGCCCAGGCGGCTTGGTTGGACGGCAGCGAGCGGCAACTGCTGCTGCACCGCTTGCGCGCGGACCAAGCGGGCCGGGAAGGCAGCCACGGCTCGTTGCGGCAGGCGGTGGGTTCTGCGCGGGTCTGGCTACTCGCGCTCATTTACTTTTGCCTGGTCTTGGGGCTTTACGGGGTGTCTTTCTGGTTGCCGCAGATCGTCAATGACCTCAAGCAGGGCGGACTAGTGGCTACCGGATTGTTGTCGGCGCTGCCTTATCTACTGGCGGCACCGGCCATGGTGGCGGTGGCCCGGCATTCCGACCTGCGCCATGAACGCCGCTGGCATATCGTCGGCAGCGCGGCGGCGGGCGGGGCGGGCCTGGTTGTTCTCGTCATGGCGCGTGGCTTGCCGGTGCTGTCGATCCTGGCGTTGGGGGTGGCGACTTCCGGCATTATGGCCGCCCTGGCGATTTTCTGGTCCTTGCCCACCGCCTTCCTGCACGGCCGGGCGGCGGCCGGGGGCATTGCCTTGATCAACTGCGTTGGCAATCTCGGCGGTTATGTTGGCCCGGTCATCCTCGGCTGGGTGAGGCAACACACCGGCGCGGTGGATGTCGGCCTGTATGGATTGGCCTGCGCCCTGGGTTTGGCTGCGCTGCTGGTCTTAGTCACTGGCAAGGATGGAGTTAACCATCCTCATGACGTTAACATGCCTGAAAATCCGGGTTAGCATTCTGGTGATGGCTGCACATATTTATCAGGGGCGAAGGATATTGGGCTGTTTTAGAGAAAGAAATCTGTGGGTATTTCGACCGGTCGGAACCGACCCAAACCTGCCCATCACCAGAATAATGTAACTGGCAGAAATCTGGTACATAGGAGACGTTGCAAATAGCTTCTGCTGTAGAATACAGACCATTCAACAATACGGATTTTCAAGGACACCCATGGCTTCGCAACTCACTTGGCTAGACCACGACGCCGCCGCGCGGGATCGCAGTTTGCGGATACTCGCGCTATTCAAGGAAAAGGAGAGCCGCGACGAGCTGGGCATCGGCGGCGTCCGCGACGCCATCGCCGACCGCCTGTTCCCCGGCACTTCCACCATCCAAACCCGGCTGCGCTACATGCTGATCGTCCCTTGGATGTATCGCGGCTTGGAGAAAAAGGAAGTCCCCGCCAAGGATTTTGCCGCCCAGGCGCGCCGGGCGGAAACCGACATGATCCTGCCTTTGCTGGACGCCGAGGAAGAGGGTGTGTTTGGCCGACGCGCCAAAGGGGGGCTTAAGCGGCTGCCCAGCTCGGTGTATTGGCTGGGCTTGAGACAGTGGGGCATCCGCCGCTTCGACGGGGCGCAGGGGGATTATCATCAAAACGCTTACAAGCTTTACGCCCGTCAGGTGCAGATGAAAAAAACCGAAGACGACGATTTTCATCCCGACCCCGCCGCCGAGACTTGGCATCCAAGGCTGCCGAAAGCGCCCGTGGGGTTTCCCAACACCTTGGATTTCAAGCTGACCCGCAAGGAAGGCGAATTCCTCCTCGACCGCATCAGCGCGAATTGCAAAGACAGCCTGTTGGCTTGGCTGTCTTTGCACGGCAAGCCGGATGCTTGCGGCGAGCCTTGGCTGCACCACCAGCTAGACAACTTCCCCCAGCCCATGAAAAATCTGCTGCGCCACGCCCGGCTGTTCAGCGACACCGTCGAAGGCGCGGCGCGGCTATACAACCTTTGCCTCGCCGAGCAGCGCGGCGACGACGGGCTGCGACAGGAACACGCCGAGGCGCTGGAGGATTGGCGCGGACGGCTGGATTGGCCGTTGTTGGACGCTTGGTCTCTGGATGAACTTTGGGGCGAGACGGACGGCCCAGGCCACGCGATCAGCCCGATTACAAAGGACTTTGTGGAACATTGGGTGGGGCGTATGCGGGCGATGCGAGGGAAGGTGGAAAACGACGCGGCAGCCCGCGAACTGGTGCGCCAACGCGAAATACGCCTGAAAGGCGCACGCTCGCGCTTCAATAATCCCGGCGCGCTCCAGCAATGGAGCGGGCGGGCGGGCATTGCGCGCCTCGTCTACCGCTGGCCGACGGCACGTGGCTTTCTCCGCGATCTCTACCTCGCCCTGGACAGGAAATGACATGCTAGACCCCAACGACAGGAGCCTGTTGACGAATGCGCTGACGCCGCCGCCGGGCATGGTGTTCGACCGAGGGCTGGTGACCACCTACAGCCTCGACCTGCTGGCCTTGCTGACCGTGCCCTTGCACCTGACTTGGCTGGCCGGCGGCGCGGACGCAGCCTTGTTAAGCGACGGCGTGCGCTTGCTGGAAGGCATGCGCCGCGTTGGCGAACGGCTGGCGGTCTTCGCCGATTACGGCAGGCTGCAAGCCCCTAGCCAAGCCTTACCCTTGTATGCCTTGCTGGAATCCTGCCTGGTCGAGGTGCGGGCACCGAACGGCGGGGCCTTCCACCCCAAGCTGTGGCTGTTGCGCTTCGCCCCGGCGGAAGGGGACGGCGCGGCCTTGCTGCGCTTGCTGGTCTTGTCGCGGAATTTGACCTATGACCGCTCCTGGGATTTGGCTTTGCAGTTGGAAGGCCAGCCCGGCAAGCACGTCATTAAAGAAAATCAAGCCTTGGGCCAGTTGCTTGCCGACCTGCCGACGTTTGCCGTGCGGCCAGCCGACGCGGAGCGCACAGCAATTGCCCGGCAATTGGCCGAGGAATTCGGTCGCACGCGGTTTGCGCCCCCCGCGCCTTGGGAGGAGGAAGTCAAGTTCCATGTGCTGGGCCGGTCGCGCAAAGCCTGGCTGCCGTCGGCATCGAACGATCTGGCGGTAATTTCGCCGTTTCTGAGTGTGGAGGCGCTCAAGGCGCTGGCGAAAACCACCGACACGCCGCTGGCCTTGGTGTCGCAGCCCGACCAACTAGCCGCGCTGGACGGCAAGACACGCGCGCTATTCCAGCGCTGTTGGGTACTGGAAGAAAGAGCCGAAACCGAGGACGGCGAGGAAATTGATGCCTCGTGGCTGTCAGGACTGCACGCCAAAGCCCTGTTGCTGCGTTCGGCTAAGAACACCCATTTGTTCGTCGGCTCGGCCAATGCCACCGACGCGGCGTTGCGCTGGGGCAGCAATATCGAGGTGATGGCCGAGTTAAGCGGCCGTCATAGCAAGGTCGGCAGAGTCGAGGAATTGCTGTCGGTGGATGATTTTGGCGAGTTGCTGGCCGAATTCAATCCCGACACCCCGCAGGCAAGCACCGACCCCGCCCAGGCCGCGGCTGAAAAGGCTTTGGAGGAGGCGCATAAAATCTTGTTGGACGCCAAGTTGCGCCTGCAATGCGAAACCGACGGCAAGGACACTTGGCGATTGCTGTTGCATGCAGGCCATGCTGTCAAACTGCTCGCCGTCGAGATTCTCGGCTGGCCGCTGTCATTGCGAGAAGAACGGGGCAACAATCTGGCTGGTCTGGCGACGGGCGGGCCGGTCATGCTGGCCGCCGGTTTGGCTTGCGCCGACCTCACCGGCTTTGCCGGATTCAAACTAAGCTGCGCGGGCCTGACGCGCCGGTTTGCCTTGAACCTGCCCGTCGCGGGCTTGCCGCCAGAGCGGGAGGCGGCGATCTTGCGCCGGGTCGTCAACAACCGCGACGGCTTTCTGCGCTATCTGCGCCTGCTGCTCGCCGACATGGCCGGGCAGGATGCGGCCCTTGGGTTTGGCGGCGGTGCGGCGGCGGTTTGGGGGGCTGGCATAGGCGGCGGAAGCGATGCCTTGCTGGAAGATTTGGTCCGTGCCTTCGCCCGCGACCGCGAAAAGCTGAAATCCGTCCGCCAAGTCGTCGAGAAGCTGCGCGACTCGGACGAGGAAGTCGTCCCGGCGGAGTTTCTTGCCGTCTGGGATGTGTTCCAAACCGCTTTGGAGGAAGCCCCATGACCCGCTACCCGGCCCCAACGACTTTGCAAGGGCTGAAAGACTTCCCGCGCCGCATCGTGGATTATGTCTCCCGCCTCCGCCTTGGAACAAACCCCATGAGCCGCTACCCGGCTGCGCCGACGTTGCAAGGGCTGAAAGACTTCCAGCGCCGCACCGTGGATTATGTGTTCCGCCGCCTCTACCAAGACGACCCGCCCGCGCAACGCTTCCTCGTCGCCGACGAGGTGGGCTTGGGCAAAACCTTGGTGGCCCGTGGCATCATTGCCAAGGTGCTTGAGCATCTAGGCGACAGGGCCGAACGCATCGACATCCTGTACATCTGCTCAAATGACGCCATCGCCCGCCAGAACATCCAGCGCCTCAATGTGCTGGGGAGGCAAGAGCGCGCTTTCGCTAGCCGCTTGACGTTGTTACCCACGCAGATGCAAAGCCTGCAAAACCCGGTCAATTTCATCAGCTTCACGCCGGGGACGACCTTCGACCTCAAATCCCGGGCCGGCACCAAGGAAGAACGCGCCATCCTCTTCAAAATGCTGCGGAAGGCAGGTTTTGACGAGCAAGGCTTATTCAAGCTGCTGCAAGCGACGGCGGGCGACGCGGGCTGGAGCTATTGCGCTTACCAGTGGAATCCCAGCATTGACGCCAAACTGGCCCAGTCATTCCGCGACGCCGTCGCATCCGACCCGGACTTGTCCCGGCGGATTGCCGCGCTTTGCGCCAACCGCCGAGACACTGACGGACGCTACCGGCTCATCGGCGATTTGCGCCAGTGCTTGGCCAAAACCTGTCTGGACGCCCTCAAGCCCAAGCTCATCATCTTTGACGAGTTCCAGCGCTTCCGCCATTTGTTCGACCCCGCCAATCCCGCCGCCGAGTTGGCGCAAATGCTGTTCCAGCACAGCGATGCGCGGGTTTTGCTGCTGTCGGCGACGCCTTACAAAATGCTCTCCTTGGATCACGAGCAAGATGACGACCACTACCCGGATTTTTTGCGGATACTCAAATTTCTGTTCAACGACTGCGACGCCACAATCCAGGCGACCGAGCTTGAAATCCAAGCGTTTCGGCGGGCTTTGCTGGATTTTGACGGCAACCATTTAGAACACTTGACCGTTTCCCGCGACGCCTTGGCAAACCGCCTGCACTCGGTGATGGCCCGCACCGAGCGCGTCTCCTCCACGATCCGACAAGATGCGATGCTGGTGGAGCCGCCCAGTCCCGCGCAGCTAAAAGCCTTGGATTTGCACCATGCCAGCTTGGTGGACGGGGTGTCGCGCCTTGTCCATGCGCGGGATGCGATCGAATATTGGAAATCCGCCCCCTACGCCCTCAATTTCATGAAGGGCTACGAATTGCGCAGGAATATTGATGGCTTGGACGACGGGGCGCAGGCCCAGTTGGCGAAGCTCCTCCACAATCAAGGGCGCCACCTCCTGAAAGCCGCCGATTTCGCCGCTTACACGCCCCTCGAACCGGCCCACGCCAAACTGCGAACCCTGTTTGCCGACATGTTGGAACCCGGTCTTTGGCGTTTACTCTGGCTGCCGCCGTCCCTGCCCTATTGGCAACTGGACGGGCCGTTCAAGAACACCGCCAAGGCCAGCAAGGCGCTGGTGTTCTCCGCCTGGAACATGACACCAAACGCGATAGCCGCACTGTGTTCCTTCGAGGCGGAGCGGCGGCTGGCCGAAACCATGGACGAGCCACTGGCGTCGCAAAAGGAATTTCATGGATTGGCGCAGCCTCTGCGGTTTTCCAGCGATGCCCAAGGCCGTTTGACCGGAATGACTGCGTTGCTCCTTGAATATCCCTGCCCTAGCTTGGCAAGCCTAGTCGATCCGGTCGAGCTGGCAACGAAGCGAAATAAAATCCTTACGCAGGAAGAGATGCTGGATGCCGTCGAACAGCGCATCGGTAAAAAAATTGCGGCTTTGACAGCCAAGGCACCGAGCAAAGGCCCATTCGACCAACGCTGGTACTGGGCTACCCTTGCAGCCCTGGATGGCAAACATTTTCCCAAAGTGCGGGAATGGTTGGCTGATGCCCAAGATTGGGGTAGCGGCGGGACGACGGAGCGGGACGACGATGCGGAAGATTTGTTTGGCGAGCATCTCGATCATATGGCGGAATTCACTTACCCCGGATGGGTCTCCCAACTAAAACGCCAGCCTGCGGATCTTGCCCGCGTCCTGGCGCAAGTCGCGCTGGCAGGCCCGGCCACCAACGCCTTGAGGGCCTTGCGCCGACAAGCAAAGGATTTGCCGTGGGACGATCCTGCCCTCCTCTCTGCCGCCGCCCAAATTGGCGCGGGCTTTAGGACGATGCTCAACGTGCCGGAATCCATCGCGATTGTGCGGGCGAAACGCGCTGACAACGCCAAACAGCTCCCGTATTGGCAAAACGTCCTGAGCCATGGACTGGACGGCAACCTCGCCGCGCTGCTCGACGAACAGACGCATATGCTGCGTGAGTCCTTAGGGCTGGCCGACGCACCGAGCAGGAAGCGCGTCACCAAGATCGCCGAAGAACTGAAGCAAAGCCTTTCCATACGGACTTCCCAGATTGGCGTGGACGAACTGGCACCCCGCCCCCGGCTCGGCCGCATCGACGATCCTAAAACCTTCCGGCTCCGTTGCCGCTTCGCCCTGCGTTTTGGCGACATCCAGGACGAAAAAGGCAAGGCGCGTGTGGAGGTCGTGCGTTCGGCGTTCAATTCGCCGTTTCGGCCCTTCGTGCTGGCCTCGACCTCGGTCGGCCAGGAGGGGCTGGACTTCCATTTCTGGTGCCATGCCGTCGTGCATTGGAACCTGCCCTCCAACCCGGTGGACTTGGAGCAGCGCGAAGGCCGTGTGCATCGCTACAAGGGGCTGGCGGTGCGAAAAAATGTCGCGCGGGAATTGGGGCTTGCGGCGCTTGCAGGGGAATGGCGGCCTGGCGCAGATCCTTGGGCGGTGCTGTTCCGCCTGGCCCGCGATAAGCGCGGCAACGATCTTTTAGCCTATTGGCTGTTCGATACCGAGGGCGGCGCTTGCATCGAGCGCCGCGTGCCGCTGTTGCCCTTAAGCCGAGACGCCGCCCACTTGGCTAGGCTCAAGCGTGGCTTGGCGCTATACCGTCTGGTGTTCGGCCAGCCCCGCCAAGAGGATTTGATGGCACATCTGCAAAGCCGCCTCGCACCGGAGGAAATCGACAAGCTGGTGGCCCTGTGTATGATCGATCTCTCACCCTGAGTAATCGGGGAATAATGTCTCCTAGGGAGAGTATTAACGTTTGGAATGTAATGGTGACATAGGCGGTTTTTAGCACTGGTGTTCAAACTCAACAATAGCTGATATTTATGTTTAGTGCAGCCACTGTCTTCCATTTTTCGATGACAGCTTTATGCATCAATAAGCCATATATAAACCTGACCCTACCGTCTGCTTTTGGCCGCCAGCCGCCGTCAAAAATCAATTCTCAACCACGGCTTCTATGCTAGGTAAAGTAAAACATTGCCATTACCCGTACACCCCCGAACATTTGACGAAGTGGACATTGCGCATTACAAGCAGGCCATACCAAACCGGGGGTGTGCTAACGGCGGCAATCAATGACTACCGTGCGCTGTCCAGGGTCAATCCCGTCACACACCAACGATCCATCACGCGACCCGCATTCCGCGCTTCACTGGTTCCGGGCAGCAATAGTTCGTAAAAATCCATTGGACACAACAGGATGAAGAGGACTAAGCTTAGTCCAACCTGTGAAGAATACACTATGACCACTTATTGTTGAAATGCGCTGGACAACTCCCATGCTCGGTATCTTGACCGTTCTCATCGGACTGACGGTAATGCTCTACCTGCTCCAACGCCAGTTTATCTATTTCCCGACCAAGCAAGACCTGCACCAAGCGGAACTTGAAGCCACCCAGCGGGGATTGGAGCCTTGGCTGCATGAGGGCCAATTCATCGGCTGGCAAGCACCCTACCCGGATGGGAACGCCACCGGGTCGGTGCTGGTATTGCATGGCAATGCGGGCTCGGCAATCCACCGTACCTATTTCCGCGACCTGTTCCAACGTTCTACCCCGTATGCCCGTTTTGACGTGTACTTGCTGGAATATCCGGGGTTCGGGCCGCGCCCCGGTTCCCCGTCCGAGGCCAGCCTGTTGCATGCGGCAGCCGAGGCGATCACCCAACTGCAACAGGACCCACACAAGCCTATCTTGCTGGTCGGCGAGTCGCTGGGTACGGTGGTGGCCGCCATCGCCGGTTCCCGACAGCCCGCTGCCGTGCGGGGAATGCTCCTGGTCACACCCTTCCCCAACGTAGCCGTGTTGGCACAGCAACATTACCCATGGCTGCCGGCCTGGTTCCTGCGCGACCGCTTTAGGGCCGATGCGGCGCTTGCGACTTTCCCCGGCCCTGTCGCGTTCTTGATTGCGGGTCAAGACGCTATCGCACCCCCCGAATTGGGACTAAGGTTTTTTTACGGCTATCCGGGGACCAAGCGGCTATGGGTTGAGGCGAACGCCGGCCACAACAGCCTCGACTACAGCCCAAACCGTGCCTTCTGGCATGAGATTCTGACGTTCCTGACACCTACCGGCCATGCCACGGGCCATGAATCGGTCAGGCATCAGACCGGCCCGGTCTTCAAGTAGCGCATGGCAACCGCCATGGCTGACAAAGCCGATTTGACCGGTTTGTTCGACCGGCTCTCCCGTTCGGCGTTTCGGCAGCGATTTCGCTTATTGGAGCCGGAACAGGGTTATTTACGCCGGAAAGGGCTTGATAAAGTGCTGGAACACGCGGCTGAGTTCATTGAGCAACGCCTTGCCCCGGCAGAACCGGCCAATTACGGCAATCGGATGGAGACCGCATTATCCGTCACGGAGGGCTGTGTTATCCAGAATTTGCACACCGGGGACATTGGCGTGAGCGGCTCTGAGCAATGCCGAAGCCACCTGTGATGCTTGCACCGGCTTCCATTTTGGGGGGAATAGCCAAGCC
>CAIZPP010000282.1 GCA_903934875.1 uncultured Methylococcaceae bacterium | reverse complement strand
GTGGCAAAGCTCGCTTTGCCTGTCAAGGCAGGCCTTGACACTCCAAAGCGAATCACCGCAAGTCAGCAATCCTTTGCCAAGGAACGCACAGGGGCCTTGTGCGTAACGCCAGTGATACAGCGTTTTCATCTTTAGAACTGACGTTACGCATGGAGTGGCAAAGCCCGGATGTTGTGGAGTGCGGCGACTCGTCGCCGCCTTTTGCGTCCAGCGGCGACGAGTCGCCGCACTCCACAAGTTGCCATCCTCTAGCGATGACTGCGTAACATCAGTTTAGAATATACCTAAAAAATGGATATTCAGTTATGCTTTCCATTTAATCGTATGTCCAGCACCACCCACTAGCTATCAAGTAACTCTTTGATGTTGAAAACGCTGCATCCCTATTGCCTGCCATTCTGCTGGGTTGCGACGTTTTTTGACACGCTGACCGGAGGCGACAATACTTGTATTTCACTGGAAATTTGGTCGTACAGTTCCGCTGTCCATTCAGGCAGGCTTGCGGCATCCGTATCTAAGGGCAGAACCCGTGGGTCGCGGGGGGCGATGACGACTTTGACGTTTTCCTTGCCCACTTGGGCCGCTAGTACGAAAAGTTCTTCGATGGTCTCATCTCCCATGGCCAGGCAGCCGATTGACGCAGCCTTGCCGTGGATGAAAATATCCCCACCCGGATCGGTCCGCCCTTCTTGGTCGGCATGGTACAGGTCGAACTCGTTGGGATAATCCAGCCGCATTGACAGGTGGTAATGGCTGTTCGGATTCAGACTGACGATCCGGTAGACCCCCTCAGGCACTTGCCGGTCCCCTTGGCGCAATTTAGGACCGGACACGCCACTAGCTGCTTGGATATCGTAGTCACGGATAAAGCGGAATTCGCCATCGCCTCTGGCCCAAAGCTCCAGCTTCCTCTCCTGTTTCAAGGCAAGGAAAATGACTTCGCTCGGCGGGTAGGGCACTTTGGCCTTTTTAAAGTAGGGGGTTAGCTTCTGTGCCGAGTAGGTAGCATAATCATGCAGCACATCCTCGACGGTCCAATGTCCAGGGAGCTTGGTGATAGGTAAATATTTCATGCTGTCATTGTTACGGGTTTGAGCGCCAATCGGCGATTTGACCGTGCGGTCTTCTAGCTTGTGCCCGCCACAGGATGCCAAAAGACCCATCAACGCCAAAGACATGGCACTTTTTAAGAACGATTTCATAGTTTTTGGTCAAAACAATTGATTGTTTATAGTTATGCATGATTATAATCGAAGCAAAGTTTTTTTTACCATTGCTTATAGTGTAGTAGAATGCAAACATGGCCTATTTGAGGTTTTTTTTTCAAAGCGGCGGGCCATTGCACCGCCAAAAATATTTACCCCCGTTGCGGGTGCGAGGTGAT
The DNA here is from genome assembly GCA_903934875.1 of uncultured Methylococcaceae bacterium. Taxonomy (GTDB): domain Bacteria; phylum Pseudomonadota; class Gammaproteobacteria; order Methylococcales; family Methylococcaceae; genus Methylumidiphilus. Next base: position 5,208 of record CAIZPP010000282.1, on the reverse strand, counting down.
AGTGAAGACTTATGCAAATCGTCTGGGCGTATTAAAGGTGTTCATTCGTTGGCTTTTGTTGGGTGTTGTGGCTGTTGCGGTTGGCCTGCCCGTGCAAGGCTATGTACGCGGGCAAATTTTGCCGTTCGGCATCAACATGCCGCCTTTGGATGGCAAGGATAGGGTCGACCCCCGCACACCTTTGGCAGTGGAGGCAGAGGGTTTCAACGCCAAACTCTCCAAACTTGAAATGCGTGACGAATCCGGCAAGCTTATTGCCGAAGCCACCGACCAAACCCGCGTCACCCTGCCGTCCCCTCTGGCTTTTGGCACCCGCCACACGATCAAGGCCACGGTGGTCCGGCCTTGGTTCGGGCAGAGCGAAACCCGTGAAATCGCTTTCACCACGGTGTCGATACCCAAACTCGACGGACCCACGATACGGATGGTGGCCCCCGATGCTTCGGTGACGCTGCATTTCGATCAACCGGTTGGCGAAATACAAGCAAGCGGTGACCTGCATCTGGCGGTGGAGCCGGATGCCAGTCGGCAGACGGTCAAACTGGTCGCCAGCGATTTTGTCCAAGACCGTACCTATCCGGTGCAGGTCAACTGGAATACCTCCACGGGTGTGCCGCTGCCGCCTTTCCAGTTGGATTTGACAACCGCCCCGCCGTTGGCCGTTGAAACCAACCTCAAAGGGCAGTCCAATTTGGGGCTTGCTCTGCCTCTGGTGATGAGCTTTAGCGAACCCATTGCCGAACGCGGCAACCTGGACCAAAATATCAAGCTTAGTACAGATAGCGGCAGGCAAGTCACGGGCCGATGGGACTGGCAAGGCAAGAAGAGCCTTAAATTTACCCCACAACCGGGTTGGCCCCCTTCCAGCACCGTCGATGTCAGCATTGCCCAGCAAGCCTTCAAAAGTGTGCGGGGCGGGACATTGGAAAAACCCCTATCTGTCCGCTTCAGCACCGGTTCAGACCGGCATATAGTCGTCTACCTTGACACCCAGCGCTTGGAAGCGGTGGAAAACGGCGAGGTGGTCCGCACCTTTAAAGTGAGCACCGGTAAAAGCAAAACGCCAACCGTGACCGGCAATTTCTACATCTATGACCGTTACCGGCATAAAACCATGCGCAGTGATGGCAATATCCGTCCCGGCCAGCATGGGTATTATGAGGTGGAAAACGTCCCGTACACGCAATTCTTCCACAAAGACTACGCTTTCCATGGCGCGTTTTGGCACAACAATTTCGGCCACACGGCTAGCCACGGTTGTGTCAACATGGCGACCAAAGACCTGAACCGGCGCTGGCCGAACTCACCTGAGGATGCCGGTTGGCTGTTCCACTGGGCAGCTTTGGGGGTGCCGGTCACGGTGTACGCGCAATCTCCCGACACGCCGAAGACACAAGCCGGCAGAGATGGCACTAACCAAGGCAAGGTATCGGATGAGGCTACACTAGGACAAAATCCGGCACCTAGCAATGCCGAGGGACCCCTAGTCAACCTAGACCCGGCTTTGCAAAAGGCCTCGGCAATTGCCGGGCAACGCAGCAGTGAGCAGTGATTGCAGAACATGGCTATACATGTCTTATTGACAGGCGTTCTCCACAAGAATGCCGTCTCCCGCACCAGCCAGAACGGCAATGGCTATGCCACCTGTAGTGTGCGCGTCGAGCAGGACGGGCAAACCATCTGGGCGAACGTGATTTGCTTTGACGAAACGGCACAGGCGGAATTGCTGCGCTTGAACGCGGGCGATGCACTCAGCATCCAAGGCAAGGCGGCCCCCAAAGTCTACATGAAAGACGAGGAGGCCCGCCCTAGCCTGCAAGTGACGGCGACCGCCGTGCTGGCTTTGCAAGCTAAACCCCAAGCCAGGGCACAGCCAGTGAAAACCCGCTCCAAGCAGGCGGTGAAGCCTTACAGGGCGGCTGACCGCCAAGAGGCTGGGCATGGGGCAGACGACGGTTTCGACGACCCGCTGCCATTTTGAACGAGCCCGCCCGTAAATTGGCCAGCTATGCAGACTTGTCCGGCCTGCCGGAAAGCCTCGTCGGCGAGATCATCAACGGACGCTTGATAACCCAACCCCGGCCCGCGCCGCGCCATGCCCGGACACACTCAAGCCTGGGAGTGGAAATTGGCGGTCCTTTTGACTTGGGTAAAGGTGGCCCCGGTGGCTGGTGGATATTGATAGAACCCGAGTTGTGGGCGGATTAGATTTGATGAAGGATTTTTTCATCAGCTACACCAAAACAGACGAGGATTGGGCCGTATGGATTGCTTGGCAACTAGAAGAGGCAGGCCATACCACTGTCATTCAGAAATGGGATTTTCATGCGGGTCAAAATTTCGTATTGGCTATGCAAGCAGCAAGCAGCAATGCCAAGCACACCATTGCTGTTTTGTCTCCCGATTATTTAAGGAGTGATTTTGCTAAATCCGAATGGTCAGCCGCCTTTGCTTCCGATCCCACTGGAAAAAAGGGCAAGTTAATTCCAATTAAAGTACGCCCGGTTGATGTAAAAGATATTTTAGGTCCAATCATCCATATTGACTTGACTGGTTCTAGTGAAAAAGAAGCTACAGAGCTTTTACAGGAAATCAAAGCGAGTGAAGATGGCAGAAGGGGTAAACCAGAAGTTAAACCAATCTTTCCAAGTGAATCTAGCCTAAATGGAAACCGGTCAACTCGTTCACCCGATAAGGAAAACCCTACAGAGGCTACCTGTGTGCAAGAAGAAACCCCGGAGTTTAAAGCCGGATTGGTTGACAAAGATGAGCAGGCTACGCACATTCTGGATTATTTAGGAAAAAAATATTTTGTAAAAGAAGAAACCCCTAAAAACCCATTGGCTTATTTGCTTTATGGGGCTGCTACACAATGGCCTGATGCTTTGCTGAATATTCTTTATGTTGAACTTAAAAATAATTTAAAGCACCTATCATCCCGTGTTCATGAGAACGTTTCGCCTATACCTAAACGGCTGACAAGACGGATGCTCAGGCGAAATATCAATCCAGATGACTATTTTTATGAATTATTAGGCAATGAACTCACATGTGGTTTGAACCGCACTGACATAGAAACTAGACTTTCCAAAGCAGAAGTTCCTCTTATTTTTTACCGCGTTCTAACTGCCGCCGAATCTAATGATCCAGACCTCGTTCAAGGAATGTTGAAGGCATGGCAGCAACTAGAACTTTCCATCAACAGCCCACGTCATATTCTGATTCTTTATTATGAATATGTAGAAGTTCCAAAGTCTAGTTGGAGTTTCTTCGGCAAATCTGAAAAAACACTCATCCATCATTTGAATGCCTCATTGCCACAAGAAATGTGTCAGAAGATTTTTTTGCCTAAATTAAAGTCTCCTAATAAGAAACTTGTTCATGACTGGATAAATATTCATTTTAATCAAAAAATAGAAGACGCAAAAAAGTATGTTGAAGATAGAATTAGCGATGAATTAAAAAATCGAAAGAAGAAGCGGCAGAAAGAAGCCAATCGCATTATAATTACTGATAAAGACTATGAAATTCATCATCATGATTTAAGAGATATCCTCATTGATGCATTGAAACAATACGGTTAGTTACAGCATTTTTATCTTTCAAAGGATAATAACTGATGTTAGGCAACCGTGTAGGCTGTAGCCCGGATGTTGTGGAGTGCGGCGACTCGTCGCCGCCTTTTGCGTCCAGCGGCGACGAGTCGCCGCACTCCACAAGTTGCCATCCTCTAGCGATGACTGCGTAACATCAGTTAATAATGCTGTAACTCTTCAATATTAAAAACGCTGTAATTTATGGAATTGACACCATGACACCACCCAGCCTCCCACTCTACTACACTGGCGAAGGACAACAATCGGTAGAACAGCAATGGCGCAAGCTGCCCGACATCGACCACACGGAGGAGCTGACCCACCCCGAGGGCTATCTGGCTTCCCCAGGCTTGGTGGCAGCGGTGAATGTGGCCTTGGAACTGGGCATGCCCCTGCTATTGACGGGCGAACCGGGCTGCGGCAAGTCGCAACTGGCCTACAGTTTGGCTTGGGAATTGGGGTTTCCCAAAGCACCACAAGACCCTTGGCCCAAGCCCTTGAGCTTTACGGTCAAATCCGACACGCTAAGCCGCGACCTGTTCTACAACTTCGACACGCTGGGTCGTTTCCGTGCGACGGGCAATTCCGCCGATGCGCATTATTATTTGCGTTTCGAGGCCCTAGGCTTGGCGATTCTGCGCTCATTGGGGGCTGATGCCGTCGAGCAACTTGGTTTGCAAGATTGTGTCGAGGGCGCACCAAAGGAACCGCAACGGTCTGTCGTGCTGATAGACGAAATTGACAAAGCCCCGCGTGAAGTGCCGAACGACATCCTCAATGAAATTGAACGGATGAGCTTCGAGATTCCCGAACTGTTTAAACCCAAACAAGGCAGGGTAACCGTCGCGTTGAACCGGGGCAAGGGCCAAGCTCAGTTTAGGCCCGTGGTGGTCATCACCAGCAATCGGGAGAGGGAATTGCCCGAGGCATTCCTGCGCCGTTGCGTGTATTACCATGTGGATATTCCGCCGTTCCGGTCCAATGCCAATGATGGCAGGGTGACCATCGAGGACATCATCGAAAAACGCTTGAAGATTACAATCCTCACAGTGGACAAGAAGCCCAACCGAGAAAAACCCGTGTGGTCCGCGGGGGTTTCGGTGTTCCGGTTTTTGCGCGAAGAGGCAAGATTGTTGAAACCGCCTTCCACGGCGGAATTGTTGAACTGGCTGCTGCTGTTGCAAAAACGCCTAGGCAATTCCCCGCCCTCTTTGCAGCATGAAGCAACTTGGTCGTTGTTCCGCGACAGTGCCTTGGTCACCCTGTTCAAGCACAAGGAAGATCAAGAACGCGCCTACAAGGAGGATCAAGAACGCCGCGCCACCGGCTTGTTGAGTGACTGGCTGGCACGGACGGCCTAGCCAGCATCAGTTACAGCATTTTCAACATCAAAGAGTTACTTGGTAGTGGGTATGATAGCGCAGGTTATTCGGTTATAGCGTTCTCAACATCAAAGAGTTACTTGATAGTGAATATATAAACGCAGGTTATTCGGTTAACCTGAAGGGTTACTCCCGTATCACTCTAAAAACAGCTTATTGGTAGGATGGGCAAAGGCCGCTAGGCCGTGCCCATCAAACCGCGCAAGATGGGCACGGCCTAGCGGCCTTTG
>CAIZPP010000281.1 GCA_903934875.1 uncultured Methylococcaceae bacterium | reverse complement strand
TTTAGCCGTTCGTGGTGAGCCTGTCGAACCATGAACGGCCTAACGATCAATGATATGGGTATTTTCTGTCCACCCTTCGACAAGCAAACGGTGCGCGATGCGCACCCTACGAATTTGCGGAGTAGGGTGCGCATTGCGCACCTTTACTTCGACAAGCCATGTAGGGTGCGCATTGCGCACCTTTACTTCGACAAGCCATGTAGGGTGCGCATTGCGCACCTTTACCTTCGACAAGCCATTTTACCTTTACGGATGTTGACAATCCCACGATCACGGATTCTGGCGGCAATATCGCGGTTGTTTTAAAACCCACTGCAATTACCGAAATCGCAAAGGGTGCGCGATGCGCACCCTACGAGTTTCTGGCCCGCTAACGCGATAAGATGTGCTGAGGGCTTTCTGGCAGGAATGTCGGGCAACGATGAAGCGGAGTAGGGTGCGCATTGCGCACCTTACCTTTACGGATGTTGACAATCCCACGATCACGGATTCTGGCGGCAATATCGCGGTTGTTTTAAAACCCACTGCAATTACTGAAATCGCAAACGGTGCGCGATGCGCACCCTACGAGTTTCTGGCCCGCTAACGCGATAAGATGCGCTGAGGGCTTTCTGGCAGGAATGTCGGGCAACGATGAAGCTGTTGCCCGACCTACAGGCTTTCGGAAGTTATTCTGACCAAATCCTTACGGGTTACCACGCCTTACCTCGTTTGGCTTCACTGGTATTGGCCAGCAGTGCCATCGTACGCTTTGTCTCAAGGTTTGCCATTCGAGCGGCTAAGGCTTCCATGCGCATGGCTTGCGCCTGCACAATGGACGTTTGCCGTTTGATGTCGGCAATTGTTTGAGTTTGGGATAGAAGCTGGCTACCCTGCAAGCGGATTTGGGTTTCTTGTGCTTGATTTTTCACCTGCTCAGCTTTAAGTGCATTGGCTTGTGCTTGTAGCTGCTCCGTTTGTGCCAAGTTTTTGTCTTTTTCCAATTGCAACGCCCTGCTCAGGTGCTGCACTTCGTTCAGCAGCATGGGCGTGAGTTTGTGGTATTGCACGGTTTCAATTTGCCCGTCTTTGCCACGCACCACCAAATCAGGATAAACTTTGGCGACTTCTTCGGCAATCAGCCCATATTCCAGCGGTTTGCTACCATCAGCGGCGGGTTGTTTGTAATGGTAAGTCACCGGGCGTAACTCAAACAAGCGGCGGCTGGCTTCGTTCATGTCGCGGATGTCGTCCTTGTAGCGTTGCGAAGAAGGCAGGGTTCCTATCTTGCCGGTGCTGTCGATATAAACCGGCACCGATGCTGCCGCGTTATTGGTGTGTTGCGCATACACCCCTGCGATGTAGGTGCTGGTTTGCGCACTACCCAAACGCAGGGTCGCACTCTCGTCAAGGGTTGCCGTGCTGCCGAGATAAATATTATTGCTGCCAGTGATTACATTATTGCCAGCTTGGTAACCGATGGCCACGTTATTGGACCCAGTGGTATTATTCGACAGTGCATAGTAGCCAACGGTGGTGTTATTGCCACCAGTAGTGTTTAAGTTCAGAGCCCCAGAACCGTTTGCGGCATTGTTATTGCCGGTGGTGTTGGAAAAAAGTGCGTACATACCGTTGGCGACATTGTTACCGCCGGTGGTGTTGGAATAGAGTGCTTGGTGGCCGCTGGCGGAGTTTTGCCCACCGGTGGTGTTACTTTGAAGCGCACCCGCACCGTTGGCAACATTGCTGTTGCCGGTGGTGTTGGAAAAAAGCGCGTACATACCGTTGGCGACATTATAGTTGCCGATGGTGTTGGAATATAGCGCGTTCAGTCCATTGGCAACATTGTAGCTGCCGGTGGTGTTGGATTGAAGCGAACCGGCTCCGTTGGCAGAGTTGCCGCTACCTGTTGTGTTTAAGTTCAGCGCTGAAAAACCGTTTGCGACATTGTTGCTGCCGGTGGTGTTGGAATATAGCGCGTATATACCGTTGGCGACATTGTAGTTGCCGGTGGTGTTGGAGAAAAGCGCTCGGTGGCCGCTGGCGGAGTTGGATACGCCGGTAGTGTTACTTTGAAGCGCACCTGCACCGTTGGCGACATTGCTGCTGCCGGTAGTGTTGGAAAAAAGTGCGTACATACCGTTGGCGACATTGTAGTTGCCGGTGGTGTTGGAATATAGCGCGTTCAGTCCATTTGCAACATTGTAGCTGCCAGTGGTGTTTGATTGCAGCGCGCCGTTACCGTTGGCCAAGTTGCCGCTACCTGTTGTGTTTAAGAACAGCGCATTGGCCCCGTTGGCGGTGTTGTTGCCGCCGGTGGTGGTATTGAGCAAAGCTCCGGCCCCGGTAGCCGTGTTGTAGCTAGCAGTGTTATTGAGCAGCGCTCCAGCACCGAGGGCGGTGTCATACACCCCTGTGGTGTTGAAAAACAGCGCACCGCCACCAAAGGCCGCGTTATCCGTGCCTGTGGTGTTTGAGGTCAGAGCGTTGAATCCAAATGCTGTATTGGCATTCAGGGGATTGCAGGGAATGTTATTTTTTATCAGCGCATTAGACCCTCCGGCAGTATCGCCGCAGGAGTCACTAGACGTGGGGTTCGGTGGCGACCCCGCCCAAGCAGGGTTGGCACTGAAGGTTAAAAAGGCGGCACTGAACAAGCAAGCGATTCGGGCATTTCGATTCATGATATTGCTCCAGTCTAATGAAAATAGAAACCAAGGGCGTTGAGTAGTAAGTAGGTGGGGCGCGTCTCTTTGGCGAACGCCCGACGTTGGAATGTCGGGCAACTAGGCTACTTGCTGCATCAAACAATACTCGCCTTTCACTGCGGAAACCTATGGCCTAGGTCACAGCATTCAATATTTTTTCCTGATTAGGAAGATGCTTCAGATATTCCGGCATGGATCGCCGGAATCCAGATTGCAAGGATGCCTCAAAGTCCGAGCCGTCCATGGAGCCTATGTTCCGGCGATCCCTGCCGGAATGACGATGTTTTGGGTTTACCTGAAACATTTTCCTAGTCAGGATATTTTTTGCGTAACGCTCATGGGTCTGGGCATAACTTGTTTCACCCGTAATTTGTAGGCGCTCCGCAGCCGGACGGGATTTCTAATCCCGTCCGTAACGTTTCGTGGAAGGCATGGTTCGGTTAGCACAAAACATATGCGACAGATTTTCAAACCTCGTCGAGCATAGTTATTGTTGGGTGGTAATAACCATATCGAGGTTCGTTGTATCACAACCCCAATTAGCCCCCATGTCTATAATAAAGTATAAATTAGCTCCCTTTGTTACTGGCAGGCTTTGAGCGGAGAAAGTAGCACTATTGCCATTCACTGCACCCGCTTGTAGGACTTTTTTCTCGAGTTCTAAAGACCATAAAATTCCATCTCCGCAAGCATTATCCACATCGGTAATCCTTCCCGTAATGCTGACATTTCCAGATATAGGGCTGGTCCAGCGCAATATAGGTTCGTTTCCATTAATCCCAGGGTGCGCAGTGATTACCCCTTGCGTTAATATATTACTTTTTCCGCCGGAACTAAATGAATAGGTCGTTATTGGCATACCTATGTATCCAGTGCTACCGTCCTGTAGCATCCAGCTTATCATTGGTCCGAAGTAAGAGGATGAGGAGTTTTGGAATAAAGTGTAATTGCTTGGATTATGTGTACCAGTGCTATTATACATATACGCCCATACTCCATTTGGATTGGTTGTAATGTAGGTCATTATATCTCTTGTCGAATAGATACATTGCCAACTTGTACCATTAAATTGAAGTTGTGTACTACTGCCAGCACAATTTGGAGGATTCAAAGCAGGAATACCCTGAGGTCCAGCGGGGCCAGTTGCGCCTTGAGGTCCAATAACCCCTTGCGGACCAGTATCACCTTTTGGTCCTTGTGATCCGACAGGGCCAACTGGACCTTGGATCCCTGCTGGACCGGCAGGTCCTTGTGGTCCAACAGGGCCTGTAGCACCCTTAGCGCCCACATGCCCTTGGCAATCCAAGGCGTTCCATGCGCCATCACCATTAATATCTTCTTGCGGGTCATTAATGTTATTTGCGTTTGTATCCCAGCAAGAAACCCTCAAAACAGCTTGGTTTGCAAGGTAAGCAATCGTATTTAAGGTGAACTTTTTATTGTTCCCTTCGGTATCAGATGAGATGGGTTCCGAGACAGGTGCGCTATCGCTTACAAAAACCACTGCACCGCTAGCGGGGTTAAGGACACCCTTATCAATTACAGCAAGCGCCGCTTGCCCATTGGCATCCATAACTGCCAGAGGGCGGGCACTGAGGTCTAACCCATCATAATAACCAGGCCAGCTAGTGAATAGCTTATTGACCAAACCAAAAGGGCCATTAGTAATCGGATGGCCTGCTGGCTTAAGTATGCTGGCTGTTTGTATATCGACCATAGTTGCGGAGCTTGGGATATCAAGCGAAAAGGGACTTGTCAGGCTGTTTCCGGCAATTCCAAAATCCCCTGCATTGTCAGTAATAATCAAAGCATTGCCCCCCGATTTAACCCAATTCACCAAAGCATTTTGTTCGGAAGCACTAAGGGGTGTGACTTGACTGTGAATGTCCTTTGCCGCAAAGAGTATGAGTATGTCTATTTTTGACAAGAATGACGGCGTTAAAGAACTGGTTCCAATAAAACTGACATTAATGAAGTTGGAATTAATCTCATTTCTCAACGAAGCCGACCATGGGCCGCTCACTATATCGAATTGTCCATTGCGAACGGTATTCCATCCACCAATTGTCAATGCCTCTGCTGGATGAAATTGAAGCAAAGTAACAAGGAATATTGGGATGAAAAACTTGAAGATTTTTTTCATTCTCAACCAAGTAGTGGTTATCAGCATGATTTTTACCTCATTCAGTTTTTTCAACATCAAAGAGTTACTTGATAGTGGGTATGATAGCGCAGGATATTTGGTTAACTTTAAGGATTAACTGCATATCCATTTATAGGTTATGTTTTAAAGATGAAAACGCTGTACATAAATTTTTTTCATGCTTAATACATACCATTTATGGAGGGCGGCTATAGCCACAATACTGTTGACACAGGTTTCGTTTTTCGTTCCGGCAGGAATGGAAGGAAAACCAGATTCAATTCCCTGTTTTCTGGATACCGGCGAACCCTCGCTTCTCTCTCCCTACTGGTATGACAACTGTATCAAAAGTATTGGGCGATAGCCCCCACTATAAGCACACCAATCGTTGGGCAACGATAAAGCCTTTGCCCAACGAACTCCACCACAGGTCGTGACGCGAAATGTGCGGTTCGTTCCTCTTCGCACCCTACAGGGTTATTTTTTTTCCAAGTTTGTAGTAATTAGGGACTAAGAGTAAAGCAAATTACTCGTGCCCATACATCATTTTGACATGATCCTCCACGAAATATCCAAGTTCCTCCTTCAATGGCAACTTTTGCATATTCCCCTGCACCCATAAAATGTCCACTCAAACCAGCAATACTACAAATATTATTGGTTGCACCAGGCAACGCATCAACCCAGTTATTACAACTACCTATTGGGCGACTCATGTTATAATCTCTTGAAAAAGATACGGCAAGAGTTTTGGCCGGTCCAGCAACACCTTGAGGTCCAGTTAAACCAATAGGACCCTGAGGACCTTGTGGGCCAGTATCACCTTTTGGGCCTTGTGACCCTGCGGGACCAGCAGGACCTTGTGGACCGGTTGCGCCCGCTAAACCTTGTGGTCCAGCAGCACCCGTCGCACCGGTACTGCCCTTTGCTCCGGCAGGGCCAGCGGGACCAGCCGGACCCGTTGCACCCGTCGGGCCAACGGCCCCGATGGTGAAATCCCAGGTTTGTTGGCCTACTGGCACGGGCAAGGTGTCATTAGTGTATGTGCTAACCTGCAAAGACCAATCCCCCGGACTGCAATATGCCGGGCTACCGGGACATTCCACCACCAGCGTAGTGGCGGTTTGCGACACGGTTGCCAACCTGACACCGCCTAGCGTGACTATCGTATTGCCGGTGCTGCTTAAACCATTCCCCTTGATCGTAATTTGGGAATAGGTCGGGTCAACTGTGACACTCTCAATTCCAGTCGATAAATCGGAATAAGCGTTATTGCCTGCCATCAAGGCACAAAGACCTAAAATTAATTTCTTCATAGTATTCGCCTTCATTTTTTGTTTTACCACCCAATTCGGCGCAATACGCGGAGTACCGCTATTGCGCCCTTACGGCCCTTAAGTTTTTAGAAATTGGTTGAAGTTAAATTCCCACCCCACTCACAAATGGATGATATAGGGCGGTATCTGGTTGGATAATTATCTTGCCCCTCCCCCCACAGTGTCCCTTGGTTGTAAACACTTATGTCATTCCAACTACCGGGTATTACATTTTCATACGCAGACATGAAAGCAGGAAATAACTCAAGATAATGTTCGCCTCCACCAGAGACCGCCGCAGCATTATTTGGTTCTCCCGTTGCTATATTCCAGTTGCTGTAACTCCATTTTTCACCAGTAATCCATTGATAAGCACCTGTGCTTGATTCCGAGCTAGTTTTGTCGTTTGTTGCGCCCAACCAAATACCGCCCGCATTTGATGATTTAGATGCTAAATATGCCCAAACAAAGTCATTTTCCTGCTGAGACGTGATAGTGGCTAAATAACCCGCCCGTTTTTCACAAAAGACTTTGGCAGCATACCAACTCATTGAAGCATCGAAGCGTTGATACCAATGAGTATTGGATGTGTTATAGATCAATGCAGAATCTGCCAAAGCAGACTCTGAATGATATACCAAAGCACTGCTTGCCATTAAAACAATAAACATGGATATTTTCATACTCTTACTCCTAAATATCGTTTGAAGATTTGAAACGAACCCTGAATCCGATATGAGAAACACAGATGCAGACAAAGCCATTGCGGGGCTAGGCCCGTAAGGACGAGGCACCTCGGTCGCGTTTGCACTCCATACGAAATTGATGGGCTTAGCAGGCTCAGCCCATCCTTCTATGGTGCTACGAGTTACCTTATGGGCCAGTAACGCTTACTGTATAACTTCCACCATTATCCCCTACTATAGGATCATTGATACCGAGAAAAAGAGTTCCAGGCCCACTTACCTCTACAGTGGTGTACGCACCTACAAAAAATAAAGCGTTTGGAGAAATGCCGACATGTGCTAGTTGCTTCGTGCCATCAACCGGAGCAAACCCAGGTATTGCTGTGGTTGATGCGGGAACAAATGCTCCAATTAATGCGTCAAGATTTTTCCAAGTATTAGACTGTGTTCCTATTGTCTCTTGAAGAGGGAATTGCAAGTAGTTACTTTCTGTCCATGGTACTCCATAAGGCCCGCTGAAAACACCGCCAGCGTCAGTTACGATGCCACTCTTATAGGAAATTTGAATTGTCCCAGGGCCTTTGACAACAAGTGCTGGAACAAGATTTACATACCCAGATGCTGGATTGCCAAACCCACCTGTCGCGTTCCCAGGGACAATAACTGTTGCCGACCCGGCAACTGCTGTTCCCGTTGCCAAAACAGCCATTAAAAATAATAGGCATTTCAATAATTTCATTTTTTGTCTCCTGAATTTATTTTGACTGTAGTCTAGCTAGGAGTTGCAAAGCGCAATCTTTTCAATCCATTCCGCTTAACCTTCTCTAGGCTTAAGCAAAACAATACACGCCTATCCCTTAGGTAACCTATGACCTAGGTCACAGCATGCAAAATTAATTTCTGCAATACTAAAAGCACAATACAGTGTGCAAGTGCATTGAACACCATAAAGATGGCAGGGTAGCATAGGAATGTGAAATGCTAGGAGTGCAAGGCTTGCCTTGCTTTGTGTAGCCTCGCAAGGCACGCCTTGCACTCCCGAACCACTTATAGCGCAACCACAAAGCAATCATTTGTTGCGAATTGGAATGGGATATAGGATCATTAAACCATCACACAAGTTGACGTTTTAACCGAGGTGTATGCCATGTTCCGCCTAGCCATGACGGCCCTGTTGATAACCTGTGTTGCCTTGTTTTGGCCCATCGTTGCCAGCAGGGCGGAAAATGCCACCTCGCCAACACCGGTCCCTTCCAAGCCTGTCTACCAGCCGCCACTACGGGGTGCGCCTGACCGGCGCATAGGCGGCGGGACGCGGGGCGGGTCGATTGACTTGTCTGTTGTTGCGCCCAAACAATCCGCTTGGACTAGTCAAGATCAACCTAAGGTATATTGGTTTATCTCGGCCATTCCAGAACAGGGTCATTTGGCTTTTTCCCTCAGCAAGGCATCTGCGGCCAAACCCTCATACGCGGCTTCGATTCCGGTGCCGAATACTTCAGGCATCCAAAGCTATCAACTCGCGGAGTATCGGCTTGAGCCTAGGGTTGAATATGTCTGGTCGGTTTCCTTAAGCTTCGACCAAGACGAGGATAGGGCGGACCAAGTGGCAACCGGCGGCATCGTTTATCAGCCCTTGCCGCAAGATCAAAAGCTTCGTTGGGGTGGCTTGAGTGAGGATGAATTAGCCTTGTTACAGGCCCGGTCCGGTTATTGGTATGATGCCATCGAGAGTGTGACTAAGCTTATCGACGGTCATCCTCAAGATGCCCAGTTTAGAGATTGGCGCAAAGATTTGATTCGGCAGGTGGGGTTGGACAATGTTGCTGATTTTTCCCGGCAATAGCTAAGCCGTCATTCCGGCAAGGACCGCCGGAATCCAGATTGCAGGGATGCCCACCAACCCCGCCGTCCATGGAGCCTAGATTCCGGCTGTCCATGCCGGAATGACGGCGTTTTGGGTTTAGCTGAAACATCATCCTAATCAGGTCCAAGGATGGCAATCTGGGAGATTATGAAGGGTTTGAATCAGGCAATGAGCGGTAGCAGGTTACCATCCATGGTCTCACTGCCATTAAGTTAAGGATTTTCCGTTCGCCCTGAGCTTGTCTAAGGGTGGACGGAAAACCCCCATATTATTGATCGTTAAGCCGTTCATGGTTCGACAGGCTCACCACGAACGGCTTAACTTAATGGCAGTGATTCATGGCCAGGATTGCGGCATCCCTGCCGAAATGACGGGCTTCGGCATATTTGTGTATAACGGCGTGAGCTTGAGAACCAGTTCAACAACAAACGATGAAGGAAGAAATATGGTTCGGCCTTTGGCCAAGATAGGCACTGCACTTGTACTGATGACCATGCAATCCCCTCCCGCTTTGGCAATCGGCGGGGCGGAGTCGATGGACCGTCCTAGTGCGTATCCGCCTTATTTGCCCCCTTACGCGCCTACGCAAAAGCCCGAAGGCTTCACGCTTCCACCCGTACCGACTGCACCGTCTACTCCCAGCCTAACCAGCCGCAAATTCACCGTCAAACACATCGAAATCACCGGCAACACGGTATTAGAGCCGGAGGAACTCAACGCGATTGCACACTCTTACGAAGGGCGTGAAGCGACATTGGCCGAGTTGGAGGAACTGCGCCAAACACTGACCCGCTATTACATAGACCACGGCTATGTCAACTCCGGCGCGGTCATCCCGGCGGATGGTTTCAAAGACGGCGTGTTGCATATCAATATCGTCGAAGGAAAGTATGAAGTAAGGGTCAAAGGAGAGGAACGCCTGCGCAAAGGCTATATCGAAAACCGCTTGCAGGGCGACCCGGATAAACCGCTCAATCTGCAGGAACTGCAAGACCGCTTCCAACTGCTGTTATCAGACCCGTTGATTAGCCGGATGAATGGCAAGATAATGCCGGGGGCCTCGCCAGGTTATGGCATTCTGGATGTTGAGGTGGTCCGCGCCCGTGCCTATCATTTAAGCGTGTTCGGCAATAACTACCGTCCGCCTTCCATCGGCGCAGAAGCAGTTGGCTTGGATGGATCGTTGAGCAACCTGACCGGGCTGGGCGAAACCTTTAATTTTATGTATTACCACAGTTCAGGCTCAGACCGTTATGCCGGCGGTTTCACGCTACCCCTGACCGACTGGGGCACCACGGCGTTTTTCCATTTCGACGAAGGCGACTCTTCCGTGGTGGAAGCACCGACGAACAAGCTGGATATCAAAAGCCAAGTCCACAACCTAGAGGGCGGCATTTCCCATCCGTTGATTAATACCTTGCGCCAACGTTTGTCGCTAGGCGTGATGTTGGCCGTGCGTGAAAATGAAACCAGCTTGGGAGGGAAACCTTATTCTTTTGTCATCGGCGAACCCACCGGGCACAACCAAGCCACTGTGGTACGGGTGTTCCAAGATTTCACCCAACGCTTCGATGCCCATGCCTTGGCCTTCCGCTCCACCTTCAGCGCGGGCATTCACGCCCTAGGTTCGACGGCCTACACGCAGAGCGGCTACCCCAGCAGCGAGTTTTTCGTCTGGCTTGGACAGGGACAATATGCGTATCGGGTCGGCAATGACGGTTCCCAAGTGCTGCTGCGCGGCAATGTCCAATTGAGCAACGCAGCCTTGTTGCCCTTGGAAAAAATCGCCGTTGGCGGTGTCGGCACAGTGCGGGGTTATCGGGAAAACTACCGGGTGCGCGACGAGGGGTATAACCTTTCGCTGGAATATCGCTATCCCTTGTGGACTGGCGGGGCGACAAAAAGCGACAACAGCCTGAACAGCCTGATGTTGATCCCCTTTTTGGATTACGGCAAGGCATGGGATTACCCCAGCGTGTTCACCAACGGCGAAAATAACAACGCCCTGTTTTCGGTTGGCATGGGTTTTCTATGGCAATTCAAGCCCTTGTCCACCGAATTTTTTTACGGCTATGCCATTAACAAACCCGTGCCGAACCAAACCGGCAATTTGCAAGATGATGGCATCCATTTTCAGGCTCGCCTAGATGTGTTTTAACGTTAAGAAAAACATCGTCATGCCGGCAGGGATGCCGGTATCCAGGCCATGGATGGTATCGTGTCGGTTGTGCAAGTGCTTGATAAATAGAATTTACCCGGTCAAAGATTCATGTCCCTGTTTACATGGGCATTTGTCGTGGTCGCTAGTTTGCCATCCTTGGACGCTGGATTTCGGCATCCCTGCCGAAATGACGGGTCTCCAACATCTGCTCGTTCCCAAGCTCCAGCTTGGGAATACGGCATTGGAAGCTCCGGCTTCGGGTGTTAAGTTAAGCTGGAGCTTGCAAGGCAAAGGTTCCCAAGCAGGAGCTTGGGAACCAGTACAAAAAACCATATTCTGGCTAGTCTTACTCTTGGTTTCCAC
Organism: uncultured Methylococcaceae bacterium; assembly: GCA_903934875.1. Classification (GTDB taxonomy): domain Bacteria; phylum Pseudomonadota; class Gammaproteobacteria; order Methylococcales; family Methylococcaceae; genus Methylumidiphilus. Next base: position 6,868 of record CAIZPP010000281.1, on the reverse strand, counting down.
GCTTGGCTTAGCGGCGGAGGCTGACTTTAACCAGCTAATCGACCAAGGCACGCAGTATTTGCAGCAAGACCAATATTTCCTAGCTTTGGATGCTTTAAGCACTGCCGAACAGTCGGCAAGCACGGACCAGCAACGAGCGCAAGCAGCGGGTTTGCTCGGTCAAACTCTTTACCGTATGCATCGCTTCCCTGATGCCGAAGCGGCATTGAGACTCGCTATTAAGCTAGACCAAGATTCCGGCCTAGACCGTGCCCGTTGGCTGGCCGCACTGGCTAATCTGCGGGCTGAGAGTGGGCAAAGGGAAGAAGCCGCCAAACTCTATGCTCAAGCCTTGCAGTTAGCCGGACAAGACAAAGGTTTGCAAGTTGGCATACGCCTAGACCAAAACAAACTGGCGGCGAAGGAAACCTGCCTGGCCGATCTGAACAGCATCAGCACCGACATCAACGCGATTGATAAACCCGAAGATCGTGCGGCATTGCTTGTCAATCTTGCCAGCCAAGCCAGTCAGTTTCCTGACGCGCTAAAGCTCGCCTACGAGAGTTACCAACAGGCCAGCCTTGATGCCGCCCAAAACCCCCGTCTATTAGCGGAGGCTTTGGGCGGGCTGGCGGGCCTGTATGAAAGCCAGCAACGCACCGAGGAAGCTTTACAACTGAATGAGCGGGCTATCCAGTCCTTGCAAGCTTTGCAAGCCCACGATCTATTGCTGGAACTGCATTGGCGACAAGGCCGTTTGCTACGGTCGCTTAATCGCCCACCGGAAGCCTTGGCGGCCTTCAGCAAGGCTGTCGAAAATATTGAGTCCATCCGGCTCGACATACCAGTCGAATACGAAAATGGCCGTTCTTCGTTTCGGGAGACCTTAGAGCCTGTATATTTAAGCCTAGCCGATCTCTTGCTGGAACAAGCCAAAAGGCAAACCGGCGGCGACAAAACCCAATCTTTGCGACAGGCCCGCGACACCGTCGAACGGATCAAGCAATCCGAATTGGAAGACTTTCTTGGCGGGCGCTGTGCGTTGCAGAATGTAAAAAGAGACATTGAAAGCATAGAACCGCACACCGCTGTCATTTACCCCATTATTCTGCCGGATCGGCTGGAACTGCTAGTCAGCAGTGGCACGGAGATAGAGCAATTCACCCAGGCGGTCGATTCCGCCACGCTACACACCGCGGCCACCAAACTGGCAAAAGCTTTGCGCAATAATAAGCAGGGCACTCAAGCTCTGGCCTTGCCTTTGTATCAATGGCTGATTGCACCGTTGGAAGTCTGGCTGCAACGCCATCAAGTGGAAACCTTAGTTCTCGTGCCCGACGGGGTGTTGCGCTTGGTTCCTTTCGCCGCGCTGCATAACGGGCAGCACTATCTGATTGAAAAATATAATGTCGCCACCGCCCCCGGCTTGAGTTTATTGGAGCCTTCAGTCAAATCGGGAGAAGAGTCCAAATTCTTGCTGGCGGGCATGAGCGAACCTGGGCCGGTGGTCGAACACCTGCCCCTCGCGTTTCTACAGACCATCGGCGAAGCGGAAAAGCCTGCTGGAGAGGAAGACAAAAAACCTCACCGCCGGACCCTATCGTGTGGTCCAAGCAAAGAAAATGAAGATGTGTCCACAACCCAGCGGGAGGAAGTAAAAGCCTCACGGTCTGATCCTGCTACTAGGCAACGTCTGAAGAATCGACTTAGGCTGGCTGGAGTGAATGATGAAATTAAAGGCTTAAGCAGCAAACAAATACCCAACACTTTATTGAAGAACGCAGACTTCACTGTGTCCAAGTTCAAAGAAACACTAGCCAGTGAAGCCTACACTAGGGTACATATCGCCTCCCATGGCGTGTTCGGTCATACTGCCGAGGATAGCTTCATTATGGCGTTTGACGATGTGATCCACATGGATGACCTGGAAAAATGGCTCAAATCCGATAAACTCGCCCAATCGCCTCTGGACTTGATCACCCTCAGTGCCTGCCGGACCGCCGAGGGCGATGACCGCGCACCCTTAGGGTTCAGCGGCATTGCCATCAAGGCCAAGGCCAGCAGTGCCTTGGGAGCTTTATGGAAGGTCAATGACGATGCCGCAGCACGGCTCATGGCTGAGTTTTACCGGGCGCTTTCCAAGCCCGGAACCAGCAAGGCCCAAGCACTTCGGCAGGCCCAACAAGCCTTGCTTAAAGAACCGGGGTTTGCACACCCTTATTATTGGGCGGCTTTTGTATTGGTGGGGCATTGGTTATGAATACAGCTACAGCGTTTTCAGCATCAAAGAGTTACTTGATATTTGGTATTGTAGCGCAGGTCATTTGGTTAACTTAAGGTTTAACTGAATCTCCGTAATTTAGTTATGTTTGAAAGATGAAAACGCTGTACATAAAGATCGCACCATGCCTATAAAAACATAGTGCCGTAGGATGTGCTGAGCTTGCGAAGCGCATCAGTCGCGATTGATGCGCCTCCTTCGTCGGCACATCCTACGGGCTTGCCATTCAGGTAATTTATTGACTACGGTTATTCGCAAAACCTTTACGAACAAAGATATGCTCAAAGACCATAAGCTAAAAATCCTTGGTTATTCGCTGGCATTCAGTTTCACTTGCACACCGCTTGCCTGGGCCTTCAACGGCATCGCCACCGACGGCAGCATGGGCCCTGCACAAGTCTTGAGCGCACCTGGGGTGGCTACTAATGTGAACATCCCGCAAAGCCTAGGCACCACGGTGGGCAATAACCTCTTCCACAGTTTTTCAACCTTCAATGTTGAAACCGGCCAAACCGTCACGTTTCAAGAGAACATCACAAACTCCCTAACCAATGTGATTTCCCGGGTGACTGGCGGTAGCGTCTCCAATCTGGATGGAATGCTGCGCTCAACCCCCGGCGGACACGCGGATTTTTACTTCATCAACCCCGCCGGAGTGGTCTTCGGTGCCAATGCCACACTAGACGTGGCGGGTGCCGTCCATATCAGCACTGCGGACCAGTTGAATTTCCAAGACGGCGGACACTACAACGCGACAAACCCGAATGCCAGTAGTTTGAGTTCATCTGCCCCTACCTCATTCGGTTTTCTGGGGACATCCCCCGCCAATAATGGGCTAATTGAGTTTAATGGCACTCAACTTGCCACTAAGGATGGGCAAACTCTTGATGTCGTGGCGGGGCAAATCAAAATCGAAAACTTAGCCAATATAAGTATTTCGCAAGGGGAAATCCGCATGGTGGCAATGCAGGGCCAGGGGCAAGTCGATTTGCAACCGACCCCTTACGGCAATTTGCCGTTGCCAGACTCGTCGTTATTGAATACTAATGGAGGGAATATTGAAATCAAGGATTCGTATGTGCAAAAGACGAGTTCCGAAAGTGGGCAAGGACGTGGTGCTTTGTGGGGGGGCAATTTTTCGGTTGTCAACAGTTTAATTGGAGCATACACTGACAGTAACATTGACGAATTGCCCGGACAAGGCATTGTCATTCAATCAACTACATTGGCAATCAATAATTCTGTAATCGAAACAGTAGGCTATGGATCAGGCAAAGCAGGGGATTTGGCTTTGTCCAGTACCGGTAATATGGATATTATTAACGGTAGTGTTGTTCACACCAGGACAAGTGGCGCTGGCGATGCCGGGGACTTGACACTCCAAGCGGGCCAATTGAACATCGGCGCACAAGGCACTGCCGATTTAAACCAAATAGAATCGCTCCCGCAAGGTGATAGTGCCACCGGCAAACCGGGCAAAATCAATATAGAAACCCAAACTGCGCTTAACCTTTACGGAGGTAGTGACATCAGCACTATGGGTGCAAATGGAGATATTACGATCAAAGTGGGCAGCCTCAAATTAGATAGTCTGGATAATCCAGACAATTTGACTCAAATCAGTACGATAATGCCTTCCGGCGGTGTAGGCACGGGGGGCAGTATCAACGTGGAATCGCGAGGGGCAATAGAAGTCTTCCACAATGCCTCGATTTCTAGCGAAACCGATGGCTTTGGAAATGCTGGGAATCTTAACATCAAGTCCCAAAGTTTGAAACTCGACGGCTTGCAATGTTCTGTCTGTCCCACTATTGGGTCTTTCGCCAATATAGGCAGCAGCGGAAATGCGGGTTCGGTGATGATAGATACCCTTGGGGCCGTCGAACTCTACAACGGTAGCTTACTAACTAGCTCGACGGGAGGTTCGGGCAATGGTGGCACCCTCAGTATTAAGGCTGACAATTTAAAAATTGTAGGCTCTGGCAACACCATACCCACCCAAATCACCACAGATACACAATATGGCACAGGCAAGGCGGGTGACTTGTGGATCGAAACGCGAGGTGCTTTGGAAATATTGAATACTGCGGAAATTTCTAGTGGAACCAGCACTCTGGGTTCATCTGGCAATGTTAGTGTCAAAGCCGGATCAATTAAACTCGATGGGCAAGGCAGCGGTTTCCACCCTGGCATCTATTCTTACCCTACCTCAAGCATGGGTTATACCGGTTCCGTAACGGTTGAATCCACCGGTAATGTCGAGTTAATCGATGGCGGTTCTATCGCAATTAGAACTCTAGGTGTGGGCAATGCAGGCGATATCACAGTAAAGGCTGATAATATCATCATGGATGGTAAGGGAAGTTCTGCCGGGTCACGTATTTCATCGGATACCTACGCAGAGGCTCAAGGTAATGCTGGTTCAGTCAATATTCAGGCCACCCATGCCATTAACATGACAAATGGTGCCATTATTACCAGTGATAACTTTGGCCAAGGCGATTCTGGCAATGTAATTATCCAATCCATTACATTGAATATAGACGGGCTAGGCAATACCAGTTTCCCAACCGGTATTTTTGCCCAATCTTATCTGGGCAGTACTGGTAGAGCAGGAACTGTGTCGGTCCAAACCACTGGAAATCTGAGCATTTATAATAATGGCGAAATCTCAAGTTCGACTTTTGGCTCGGGTGACGCTGGTCAGATTAGTGTCAACGCCAAGTCAATGACCATCGACCCACAGCAAAGCATATTGCAGACTGGCATTTTCTCCGTGGCAGAACAGGGTGGCCAAGGTCAAGGTGGAACGATTAGGGTGACGGTTAATGGCCCCATTAACATACAAGGCGTAGGTCTTATCACAAGCGATACGTTTGGGCCGGGGAAAGCGGGTTCCGTGTCCGTCAAGGCAGATAGTCTGACAATTAATGGACTGGGTACACCATATTCCTCTGGGATTGTTTCCGATACTAAGCCGGGTAGTACAGGTCAAGCTGGATCGGTCGATGTGACAGCCAATCGTATAGACCTGTCCAATGCGGGTAGAATCAGCACCAACACCAGTGGATTAGGCAGCGCAGGCAGCGTTCAAGTCACCTCCCAGCAGATTTCCATAGACAATGGTAGCATCGCCGCCAAAGCCGATGCTAACTCAGGTGGCCAGACCGGGAATGTCGAGGTCAACGCTTCGGGTTCCATCAACATTACCAGCGGCGGGAACATCAGCATCCAAAACGACGGCTCCACCCAGAACCCAGCCGGGATCACGCCCAGTAACCTGACGGTACAAACTCCGCAGCTTAGCTTAGACAATGGAATTATCACCGCCAAGACCAGTGGCAATGTGAATGCGGGGCTAGTGACGGTGAAGGTGACTCAGACCCTCGGCTTGGACAACTACTCCAAGATCACCGCCGAGACCAGCGGACTTGGCGGAGCTGGAAATGTGGATGTATCCTCAACGACTCTGTCTGAAACGAATAGCTCCTCTATCAATTCCTCCACGTCCGGGTCTGGCAACGCGGGCAGCGTGAAAGTCAATGCCCCATCTATCAATTTGGACAACTCCGCCATTACCGCCGAGACCAGCGGCCTTGGCGCGGCGGGAAGCGTGAACGTGTCGTCGGCAACCCTCTCCATCATGAACAGCGCCAGCATCGCCGCCAAAGCGGACATTGGTTCAGGTGGCCAGACCGGGAATGTCGAGGTCAACGCTTCGGGTTCCATCACCCTGGGCAATAGTAATATCAGCATCCAGAATTTAGGCTTTGCGCTTAATCCGAAAGCGATCACTCCTGGTTTGCTATACGTCTCGGCTCCACATATTACCTTGCGAGGTAGCAGCATCACCTCGCAATCCACCCAAAATGTGGGTGCAAGCCCTATCCAAATCCACTTTACCCATTCCCTCAGCCTAGACCCTTCTTTCATCAGCACTGAAGCCCAAAACGGTAATGGTGGCAGTATTACCATTCAAGGCGGGGATATTCTGACACTGGCAAATTCGGGCATCAGAACTTCCGTGCTAGGCCAGAACGGCAACGGCGGCGACATCAGCGTAACGGCCAACCGTTTGACGATGGAAACCGGGCTGATCCAGGCCAATACAGCAGCCACAGGGGCCAATGGAGGCAATGTATTCCTCAATGTGGGGACTTTGTTGCCTAGCGGCAGCATGTTGATCTTCGGTGGCAACGAACCCGTCAACTGGGATATCCATGCCACTGAATTCGGCTGGAATGTCATCCAAGCGGCTGCACCGGGCGGAATATCCGGTGTCATCAACCTGACTTCGCCGCAATTGAACTTGAACGGCGTGTTGTCCAACTTGGGCAATCCAAATTTCTATAGTGACACACTAAACCAAGATGTCTGTTCGGTGGGGGCGGGGAGTACTTTAGTCCGCAGTGGCAAAGGAGGGATGCCCGCAAAAAGCAGCGATACGGTGTTGTTTTACTAACTGATGTTACGCAACCGTATAGGCTGTAGCCCGGATGTTGTGGAGTGCGGCGACTCGTCGCCGCCTTTCGTGCCAAGCGGCGACGAGTCGCCGCACTCCACAAGTTGCCATCCTATAGCGATGACTATGTAACATCAGTTACTAAC
>CAIZPP010000280.1 GCA_903934875.1 uncultured Methylococcaceae bacterium | reverse complement strand
TTCGGTTACTTGGATATTCTAGGGACATTCTAGCCGATACTCTGCACAGGCAACGAAGAAGTTTGCTGTATAATCATAACTATATGAATTTTATGAAAAATTAATGACCGGGAATTGCTGACAATTGGGGTCGGTGGAAGTTCAAGGAGTCAATAATGGCTTATCGTATATGTGCCTAATGGTTAAAAAACAAACGTAAAAGCTGGGTAATTTTGCAAGAATGGGATCAAGTCTAACATTACAACATTCTAACTAACTCGTTAACATGTTATGGCATAATAGGCGTAAGCAGTATTGCGCCAGATGGGTAAAAAGCAAAAAAAGCCATGCAACCCCGGCTACCTCCCCAAGCGCGGCAGCCCAACCCGGCGCTCAAGGGGGCGCGGGGTTACGCGTGGGCCTGTTTTCCCCTAGTTTGGTCCGCCCGCGCCCCTTAGCTCGGGCGTTGGGCACTAGTGCGCTGTAATCGTCAGGCCAAAGGGCGGGCATCGGCAACCGGCTTGGGCCATTGGATTATAAAGTTTATACCTTTAATTGACATAACTATATTTGATTGTTTTTATAGTGATTCCAGATATACGAAGAACTAGATTTTATAATGGCGTTTCAATCAAAAGATAACAAATCAGTTTGCTTTAGTTTTTTTTAAATAAGCTACTCCCGTTCCACTACAAAAATAGACAGTCCGTAAGAGCCATTTATTCATTTAGTATCAGAAAGTTGAGCAAATTTTAGACTGACCATTTTTGGAGTGGAACGGGAGTAATAGACTTACAGGCCCGTGGTGTGCAACTGGTGTAAGCCGTATTGCGCCGAATCGGTAAAGGGCATAAAGATAAAGCCATGCGACCCCGGCGTAGTCACCTGCCCCAGCGCCCAACCGTTCGCTCAAGCGGACGCGGGGTTACGTTTTGGCTCCGTGGCGAGGCTTTCCCGCCGCGCCGCTTAGCTCGGGCGTTGGGCCTTCCACTTGTCATTACCCGTGGGTGAGATTTTTACAAATTTTTATAGGTATCCATTAATGTCAGACTTAAAGAAACTCGCGCAATTTTCCGGTGGTTCTGTCGTAGTCCGCAGCTGGGCAAACCCAGATGGCACGAGGGAAACCGAGTACGAGATAAAGCCAAGCAAGAAGGGTGCTGTAACAGGCGCTACAGCTGGTGCCGCTCTCGGTAGCGTGGTTCCCGTTATCGGAACAACGGTCGGTGCGGTGGTAGGCGGCGCACTTGGATTCATTTTTGGCCCCGCCGATTGAGAGAGATGCTATGCCTAAAGAACTGGAGAAACAGTGTCAAATGTGCAAACATGTCAAACCACTATCGGAATTCTACCACAACAGCACAAAGCCAGATTTTCATAATGGCATTTGCAAGGAATGCCAAAAGAAGGTAGACGAAAGCAATAAACGGGGATAAGACCGAGGAAGCGAGAATTTCGGGACGATAGCCAGATAGCTGCGTAGGTTGGGTTGCGGCTCTATCGCAACTCAACAAACATCCAGAGTTTAAGCACACTTAAAATAGGAGATGGGTTATGCTCAAACCGAGCTTTCTAAAACTTTGGCTTGCATTTCCTGACCACAGCAAGTACCCAAGCATGAAAGACCTATACAAGGCTCTCGGCGGTGCTGCCGCAAAAAACATCGACGTGCCGGGTTTCGGGCCAAACGGAAACACCTGCGCGAGCCGCATGAGCGTAGCCTTTAACAAGGCTGGTGCACCGATCAATATAGTATTTGCAAACGCCGTCGGCGCGAAGACATTGGGTACGGCGGACGGCTCTCGCATTATTTTCCAGGTGGCCGATTTCCGAAGCTATCTGTTGAAGTTGTTGGGCAAGCCGACTATAGATAACACTAGCCCATATGACGACGCGTTTCGTGGTCGCAAAGGTATCATCGCTTTCAGCGTGAACTGGCAAGGAGCCACTGGACATATTGCGCTGTGGAACGGGTTCACCTACCGTGAACCGAGCCACGATAACTACTCAACCTATGTGAATTCGGCGTATCCAAAAATCAGAACCTCCCTCGGTGAATTCTGGGAGATGCTGTAATGCGAGTCTTGCTTCTTTTGGGAATGGCCTTTACGGGTTGTGCGGCAAGGGCAGATACGGTTGGCGCACCCCGGACGGAAGTACTGCGTGACGTTGAAGGCTACGCGATAGCAAGCTGCCTAGTAAACCAACCCCAGCCGTACCTCAAGGATCAAGGCGATGCCTGGGCTTCAGTCATTGTACAGCGCATGAAAGGGGATATCAGTGTCTTCGCTGGCCTTGCTGAGCAGGTAAAGCGCGAGAATGCTAAGGGTAAAATGGCCGTAGTTCGCAATGAAGCCGCGCCGGGCAAGGATAAGGCATTACCCGTGCTCTACTGTAACGAGATTATCGATAAGCCCGGCGTACGTGCCGCGATTGAAAAGGCCGTCGCAGAACTTAATTCGTCCTATCCGGGAGGCCGTAAGGCGCAATAGGCGTAAGCCGTATTGCGCCGAATAGAAAAGAAAGCAAAGAGCAAAAGCCATGCAAACCCCTGCTTCCTCTCCCTGCCCCGGCCGCCCAACCCGGCGCTCAAGGGGACGCGGGGTTATGCTTTGGCCTGTTTTCCCCTAGTTCCGTCCGCCCGCGCCCCTTAGCTCGGGCGTTGGGCTAATCAAAGGTAAGAAAT
>CAIZPP010000279.1 GCA_903934875.1 uncultured Methylococcaceae bacterium | reverse complement strand
CCTACACGGTTGCGTAACATCAGTTAACAAGTAACGTGTGATATTAACAACGCTGTAAGTCATGATTTCTCCTAAGCCCCTCGTCGACTTTAAGCGTTCACCCCCCTCGCCCTGCGGGAGAGGGGCCGGGGGTGAGGGCTTTTGTAATACAATGATTTTGAAAGCCCTCACCCTAACCATCTCCCGCAGGGCGAGGGGATTTCAGGTAGGGGGGTGAACGCTTACCTAATATCAGCATAGGCAGCCACGATTTTGTGCCACTGTATGGCATTGGCCCGATCAAAGAGGCCCGTTTTTTCGAGCAATACTTGAAAAACACCTATGAGGATAGAGTGATCTGTAAGCCATTTTACGGTACTGCCTACCGCTGTGATGCCACGGGCCGAGGAATCAGCGGAAACCATGACCTGTCAAGGACTGCGGTCAGGCTGGGTGTGGCAGAACCAGTGCCAGGATATCCCAACGAATATTTGCATGAGGATGTGAAGTGGGCAGGGGAAATACCGGGTACGGTCCACGGCCAGATCACCGGCATCAAACCCGATAGTGCCGCGCTACTGATCAAACCGGCCTGTGCGTCTACACGGCATCACGCCCATTGATCAAACGCAAGTGTCGCGTATTATGGCATTCAAAAAGGAAACCGATTTTAATGCCGCCGATTGCCAACTTGAAGCGGATGAATATTACCGATGCTGGGTGATGAAGCTTGAGAGGAAGCTTGACCAGTTGGACAAAAGGCAAGATTTATCCAGAATGATTGTCACAATTGGCGCAGCCTCAGCTGCGGCGGGTTATCCTGAAGCGTTTCGGGTGGCGGATGAAAAACTAGCCAAAGAAAATTTGGATAGTCTGTATGGAAAAACCGCTAAGGTTGACAAGCGATAAAGCGGCAATTTTTTCTCAGTGCCTATCAGTCCTATTTTACAGTTTTAACAACAACCGGTGCAGAAACCCCCTCCCCCCATCGCGTGAAAACCTAGAGACAAACAAGAAGCTCGCCTCTTTAACCACACCCCAGAACCAATAGCTAAAGGCTAGCCATAGTACGAACCCCGAAGCGGCAACAATCCAAACCCTTTTGTGTAGTTTCCAATGAATCAGCGGTTTATTGTCTGTGCATTGATTCAACAAATTTTCACGCCGCCTTTGCTCTTCAGCATCCAGAAACAAATTGGGGGAGAGGATATCCTCCCCAGCCTGTTTGCCGCTGATGCAGCGGGCGGTTTTATCCAACACAGAAGCACGGCCTGGTTTTGCATCGGCTTGAATCAAGGCCTTGGCCTCATCCCATTCGCTCCGTACGAAGCGGTAGCGCAAATCGACTTCGGACGTCGGCAACTGCTTGTGCAAATCATCCAGACAATGTGCAGATAAGCCATCCCCTTGCCTATCCCGGAACTTCAGCACACAACGCAGCAAACTCAGGCGCGAATCCTCCACTCCCTCGGGTAATTGACCCGCCAATACCACGGTGGCCTGCTGCGGGTCATTGGCCAAAGCCTGCCAGCCTACTCGCGCCATCAGACGGTCAAAATGGAAGTTTGCCAAGGAAAAGCCATAGGCATCCAACACCGTCCACTGGTTAAACTCCGCCCCGAACAGTGATTCCCCCTCCTTGGCAAGCCCGTCCAGCGTGTCCGCATACTGCTTGAGTGCTGCTTTCAATTCACTTCGCTGCTCGTCCTTTAGTCTGTCCAAAGCCTGTCGATAATGAGCAAAAGCCAAGCCAAACTTGGCGGCAAACATGACTTTCTTGTTCTCATCATGCTTCCCCATTAATTTCTGCGCTGTAGGATCACGGACAAAAGCATCTAACTCTCTTTCTGCGTCCGCATATTGTCCTAGCCAGAGTTCTGCCACACCGCGCAGATACAAATTAACCCGTTTCGCATGCCCTTCCCCCTGTGATAAGTTTAAAATTTGCTCTGCCAATTTGTCTCTGCAATCCTCTGATGGGCTTCCGCCGCACTTAGCCGCCTGTTTTACCGCCGCCAACTGCTCTTTGGATGCACCACCCATATCCAACATTCTCGCTGGCGTACCATCCTTCATGAAAGGTGTGGGGTCGATAAAACCTATCGGCCCTTGTGCAACCAGCGTATGTTGCAAGCGTCCGCGCCATACGGCATCATCAAAACGGGCCTCTTCTTCTTCATCAGTCAGCGATAAATTCTTCGCTGATATTTTGAACTCAGGGTCGTTCCAATCCCAAGGCGAGGTATGCTGTTCCCCAAATACCATCTGGTATTGGTCATATCCAAACCCTGCTGCAACAAAAAGTGAAGCTAGCAAGGGCAACCAGCGCAGCCAAAAAAATGAGACACCAAAGCGAGGCCAGCGCTTATCGACTAACATCGGCAGCAGCCAGTCCAATTGGCTAATTCGGCGCTTCTCGCGCGGCACTTGATAATCCAGCCAATCCATCAGATCTGCAATACCGTAAAATGGAAGGCGTTTGTTGTCAGAGAAATTTTCAGTCCCCGGTGGCTTCCCCCAAGTCACATCGGTAAAGCCTATGGCATAACGGGAGAGGTATTTGTGTCGCAAAAGGTTGAACAGCTTGGAGAAACGTTCACGGACAAATCGTTCAGGATGTTGAAATGTTGGCGAGGCCGCATCGCTCTCAAGCAATGATGCCCCGCATAAGTTGATAAAAACCGGCAGCTTCACCCGCTTGTAATGGGTGTTGTCTGGCAATCGGTTGCCATTATCAATATCGGACTTGATGGCAGCGGCAAACGCATCAAAGGTGCCGAATTGGCTTTTACGATCTTCATAGATGGACAAGGCCCTGACAAACCCACCAAACAAATTCTCGATCTTGTCACCATGCACTTCCAATGGATCGAACTTAGGTATTCGCAAATCCTCGACCGGCGCAAAGAAAATCGCCGCATCAGCATAATACAAAAGCGCGAGAATCTCAGGGTTTTCAAGTAAGACTTGTGCAAGCTGATAAGGGTCGGCATTGAGTATGGGGAGCATATCGCCTGAAATATCAATAAACACATAGCTAGGGCCAACCCCTTTGGCTCTTTTGAACTCAAACGGGTGGAGCACTCCTTGTATTGTGCGACCAATCCGTTGCGAGACCACCGCGTTGGCTTTGCTGCCAAATTGGCTAGCAGCTTCTTTCAAGCGCTCTAGGAAAAAAGTCTTGCCTGAACATGACGGCCCAACCAAAACAACGGTATGGCAGCCTATATCTCGGTAATGTTGAATATCTTTTAACGTATTGGTCAGACGAACTTGCCCCTCATTATTGAGTTCCTCAGCACTTTTATTCTTGAGCTCTTCAGCCGCCTGCGGGTGGTTATTGGAAATTGATGTGCTAGATAAGTTTTTTACTAATTCTTCGCAAAATGGACAGCTTATTAATTTGGAATCATAAAAGTTATTGCACACCTTACAATTACTGATCATCTCGCTAGTGTGTAACTGTTCGGGTGCCCCGTCAATTTTGCCCAGTTCAGTGGAGTATCCCATTGATTGTTGATTATCAGGAAGGGGTGTTTGAACAGTGACTCTAGCGACTATTGGATTAATAATTGCCTTTCGCTTTATTGGTGTGCCTATGTCTGGTGCTTTGTGACTCAATCTTATTGTTAGCTGCCACCCTACTATGCCCAATACGCTGCTGCAAATGACACCTGCAAGTATTGCAGCATGGAAGGGCAGGCTTGCGAAAGCGGTTTGCTGAAAAGCCCCCATTGCAGTTAACTCAATAGCTTCTGCACATTGCAAACTACACCAAAATGTGATGCAAGAAAAGACAGTCGCAATGAATACTTTTGTCGAAAATTTACGCCGATACAGAGCCAATAATTGAAATGACATACCAAGTGCAATGATTATTGCGAACAAAGAACTTGATGTGATTTTTTCAACCCAAGGCTGAATTTTAAGTTCATGGGAATCATAGGGATTGTTTATTAAAAAACTAGGAAGATGTTGTGGCTGTTTGGTAAATAAATAGATCAATAACCCAAAGCCCATTGCCAACACACTCAAACAACCCATCAGCATCCATGCACTAGGATTAACCGGGCGGATACCGCGAAAACTTGGCAGGTTCAGGAATAATAGCTTGGCCCAAGTGATGCTCCGATCACACAGGCTTCTGCCCTGCCATTTCAAGTAAGCAGGTAGCCCGTTTTGCAGGGTGGGGGGCACGGGGCGGAATAGGCGCTGTTCTGAAGAGGGTTCGGTGAGGAACTTTAGGTAAATCGGGTCGGTAATTTCCTCTGGCTCCGGGGTCGCTTGGTCCAGGGTTGTAAAAGGCAGGTTGCCATTGCGACCTTGGTGGCTGTTAGGCAGGTCTAATAGCACCCCCCGCAATTCCTCTAAAATACTGTCCGGTAGACTCTCCAATAGGGCCAGTCGGAACCAGTCCGGCAGGGTGCATAGTCGTATCCACGGCAAGCGCATCAAGCGTTGGTAGTTCTTCGCGGTGTGGTAGCGCAACTCTTTTTCGTCCTGCGCCCCGCAGTTTTTGAAGTACTGCTCACCGATCAATAAAACCAATTCTGCTGAAAGCTGTGGCACTGCTGCGCAGGCGCTTAACCAGTAATAGCCGTTTTGGCCCAAATACAGCTTAAGTTGGCCTATCAGTGTCTTCAGTTCTGGCAAGGGTCGGTCTCGGTCAAGCAGCGCGGATTCTTGCGTGTTGGTGATTAGGCGCGGGAAGCGCTGTGGGTCGGTGACGATCACCTCCGGTAGCCGTTCCCGTTGTAGCCATTCAGCCCAGACGGGCAGGGCATACTCTTCCATAGGCAAGACAAGGAACCTAGGGGCAGTAAAGGTTTCTTTTTGTTCCAGTGCATCCTCGAATGCTGACCAATCACGAGGCTCTTTGGGGGTGAAGATGACCCGTTGCCGCCAGTGCCTAAAGCCAGCCCGTGTGGTCCAGGGATGCCATTGGCAGGTGTTTGGGTCCAGCAATGTGCTACCCTCGGAGACGATGACCAAGCGCTGGCCTTGGGTCGGCAGGGCTAGGCGATCCATAGGCAGGGCGTGGGTTTCACCCAGCCGATAGGTGTCGGGTGCTTGCTCAGGATGATAGGCAGACCGGGTGAAACGGCGGATTTCGATGCTGGCCTCGGCCAATTCAGTTTGTAGGCGCTTGGCCCAATACACAAAATAATGGCTGTCTGTGTCGGCTTCGACGAGGATTAAATAATCGGGTCGGACATGGGGCGGGTGATAGTGCAGTTGCGGTAGCCCTAAATGCTGCACGGTATGTTGGACGGTGCGGCGAAGGTTCAATAGTGGACTGCGCACCGATGGACCCATATGGAAATGGCTTGCTCGAATATGGCATTCCAGCGCGGAGCCGATCCTATCGTCCAAGGCTTGCGCAAGCCTATGTTCTTTTTCCTGTTCTCCCCAAGGCTGCAAGAACTGACGTAGCCCTTTACGGGGGCTAAACTGGGGCAGGGTCAGCAACGTCGAACCGAAGGAAGTCAAGCCAAGTGCAGTCAAGCCTAGTATAGGCAAACCAATCAGCAGCCAAGCCACTAGGGGTCGTAATTGTCCAGAACCCGTGTCACTGTGAGTCGGTAAAGAGTTTCTCGTGCTTGTCGGACTTTGGGAGGTGGGAGGCGTAGCATGTAGATTGTCGATTGTAGTAGTAGAGGTATCCGCTTTCTGTAGATTGACTAGCTGTGTAATTTTAAGAGGATTTATGACAATGACCGCCACGACCAGTAAGGCGAATAGGCCCGATAATATCGCTAGTTTATGGTTTGGTTTGGATTTTGGCGGGGCAAGGCTAGCAACGGGTGTATCGCTCGGTGTAGGCTGTGAATTAAGCCAAGCTTTGAAAATTTTAGGAAATTCGGCTTGCTCCTCAGGGCTGCTGCAAAATAACGGAGCCAAATGGGCCGATAGGCTATCTTGGTCTTGCCCGTATTGCCGGGGCAGGTCGAACAACAAGCGGCCTGCGTCTATGGCTTCGCTGGCACTGACTCGAAACCCTTTTTGCTGTAAGCGATTGAGCAAGTCCGCCAAGTCAGGCGGGTGGAATTCTTGGCGCTTGCCTAAGTCCATGGCTGGGTAAGCGTTCATTTTCCCCTGCCTTTTCCTGGGGGCGCGGTCATTTCAGCGGGCGAGACACCCGCGCTCCCGTAGGGGATTCGGTCCAATAGGGTGCTGAATTGTTTGGTGGCACCCTGTGTTTTGGCGACGGCACTTAATGTATCTGCAAGTGTGCTCTGGAATTTGTCTGGGGTGACGGTACTCCAGTCCTTTGATTTTAGTACATGAAACCAATCCAATAGGTCGGACACACTAGCGACATAACCGGACTTGTTTTCGGCTTCTTTATAGTAATCGATATAAACATCAAGCAGTTGGTTGTAAAGCCCTGGTATTGGGTCTCGGAAAAGTCTGCGCTTGATGATTTCTTTGAGTTTATCTTTGTCTGGTGTTTCGATATGATAATAAGCGCAACGCCGCAAAAATGGCTCGGGTAAATCCCGTTCGGAATTGCTGGTGATAATGACGATGGGCTTCAGTTTATAGCCCTCAATTCTAACGGGTATGTCATTGTCCTCAGAGACAAGAAATTCCATTCGGTCGATGCCATTCAGCAGATCATTGGGGAAATCCCGGCTGGCTTTATCAATTTCGTCAATCAACACAACCGATTGACGTGGCAACGGCAATGGCTGATTAGGTGTTGTTGGGAAGGCTTTGCGAAAATACTCGGGGTAATTGTCAGGCGCAGCGCGTAAAATAGCTTTGCCGAGGGGGCCAAAAGTAATGAACCGATCTAGCCCGCCTTTACCTCCATTTGCTTGTGGTTTAGAAGGCGGCGACGAGTCGCCGCACTCCACAAACCGCTCCGGCTCGCCGTTGGCTGCATTGCCTTGTGATGCCTGATGATGGGGCGACTTATAACGGAATAGATTGGCTTCCGCCATTTGCCGTACATAGTCAAAGCGATAAAATAAATGGTTTGCCTCGCTGAGGGATTGCACGTCAAAGCGCAGCACCGGGCCAAGGCCCAATTCCCAGGCAATGCGCTCGGCCAATTCGCTTTTGCCAGTGCCCGGCTTGCCGGTCAGCAGCAGGGGCTTGCACAGGATCAAGATAGTGTTGACTGCCGCGACCAGCCCGCTGTCGGCGATGTAGCCTGCGGGATGGCCTACAGCAGTTTCATCTGTGATAGCTTGGTTTTCGTTGCGATGCCAAGGGCCAACAGTTTTGTTATGTTTTTTCAACTCTTCACTATTGCCTACTCCGACAATATGCAAGAATGTGTTGTCGTTAGTCATAGTTTTTAGCCGTATTATTGTGCTGCATTAGTGGCAGGCAACCTGATAGGTTTAACTTTATGTGATAAAATTGGGGACACAGCGTGGTTATACATAAAATCTTCCCAATTAATACATTTACATTTACCACTTCTGCATTTAGTTGGCAGGGGTTCTGTTTCAAAGGCAAATCTAGCTTCCTTTCCTTCAGGTAGAGGATGCCAGTCTGGCATTTCTTTCAAAAACTTTCCACGTATGGTGATCGCATCTAGGGATACTTTTTCCATTTTTGCCAGCCAAAATAATAATTCTGATTTTTTGTTCATCATAATAGGAAGGTAATAGTCAAGGGCCTCGCAGATTTCTTTTTCAGTGCTATTAATAGCAGAGTCAATAGTATATTCACTAGTGTGAATAGCAATAAAATCAGTAATTTTATTGTCCCGATTGTTAATCTTGTTACCTGGTATTTGTTCAATAACACTTACCACAAAATTGTATTTGTCAATTGTGTTGGCTTCCAGTTTTGTTTTAAAAGTTTTTCTCCATTCAGTTATATAGTATTTAGTATTATTCGTAGACCATGAAATATATATTATCCTTTGTTCTGTATATGGACGGTCTTGGTTATTGTTCGGAACTATCGGCTTAGTTGGTGGAGTATTGCTACTCTCCACAGCATGTATCGAAAGGCAGCGACGAATCAACGCACTCCAAAAAGTTCGCCTCATGACTAAGTTGAAATATGACCATGACCAAAATTTACTGTCTGTCATTATTTTAAGCGTTTACCCATAAAAGTTTAGTGATGTTTCTATCCAATGTCGGTTAAGCCATTCGTAGACTAACATCAGGTATTAATAATGCTGTCGTTTGAACCCCAAGGCGGCGTTTTCCACAAGCGCTCTACTAGGTCAAACAATTGGTCGTCGAGTTGCCCCGCATTTTCCCAAGCGAGACGCACCAATCCTTGATTTTTGTCATATGGTCCCAACCAGTGCAGGTCTCCTAGTGTATGTATTTGTGGGTTGTTGCTGATTAGGCGACCTGCCTTCCGGTCGTCATTTAGGGTCAGATGTTCGGTTGCCATATTTTCGAGCATCACAAATAGCAGCCTAGGGAATAGCAGCCTAGGGGTTGAGGAGGATTCCCAACGGTTAATTGCGTACAATAGTTCCTCCTGGCATGGCTGGGAAAGGCACCAAGCATCATTGATCAAGGCTATGAAATGGGTGGTCTTGTTCAATTCGTCTTGTATTCTCTGGTCCCAGACATCACCTGCGCGTATTTTATCGTCGCGGAATATCTCATAAGCTCTGGCTTTGACATATACCTGTAGTTTTCTCTGGAATTGTGTAGCAATTTCCGTCGAGGGGAAACCATGCGAATACGAGATAAAGATATGTGAGTGTGTCATGTTTAGACGGTGCATGTGAATTGTGCGCTGACCAAGACCTGTTGGTGGTTGATGCGCGTCTTATCGAGATTAGCGGCAAATTATTGGGGGATAGTAGGTATCCGTCAAAGTCCGGCAATTCTCATCCAGCAATTCTCATTTTGAGCCAAGGCTTGAGAAATAGCCCGTCATTCCGGTCATGGATGCCGGAATCCAGCGTCCAAGGATGGCAAACTACGGCTTACAGCAAGCCTATCGTAAGCTTAAAGGCTTCACGTCCCTGTGACTGGATTCCTGCATCCCTGCTGGAATGACGGCGTTTTACCCAAAATAAGAATTGCTGAACTGCCATTTTTGCTCGTTCCCAAGCTCCTGCTTGGGAATGGGGTTTTGAAGCTCCAGATTCCCGAAGAACGGCCAAGCAGGAGCTGGCGAGATAAAGGGTTCCCAAGCCGGAGCTTGGGAACCAGCCAGACCACTTTCGGGAAGTTGTTTTTGACCAAATCCGTAGGTGTGACAAATTCGCATAACCGAAAATCGTGTGCGAATTTGTCGCACCTACGGCGGTGCATGGCAGATTGTGCGCTGGCGTATGAGCGCACTGACCTCTGCCCGAGTGGGTGCCGCGTATCATCAGTTATGGCTGGCCTCAGCGTATTGGCTGGCGGGTTGTCGCCAGGTGCGGATGGCAGTATTGACCGGCAAAGGCTGGCTCTGGCGGTTGCATGGGTTCGTTTTCCAGCCTTAGGGCCATATCGCTTAGCATGGCCGTCTCTTGCGATGGTTGGAGTTCTGGAACGTATCGCAATTTGGGGCAGGCTGTTTTAGCTTGTGTTATGGGGTTTGTGTTGGGTTTTCTCGGTTCGCGAACTGAATATTTCGAATCTTGCGCTTGTGACATTAGTTTTTCGACCGCTATCCCCAGACCCAAAACAAGGCTTAGACAAGCTGCTCCAATCATCCAAGCCATCATGCGTTTTGGCAGGGTCAGCCAATGATTGCGGCGGACGAGGAGTATCGTGATATCGTCGGGGCTGCCTCCGCCTAGGGCAAGGGTCTCCAGGCGTTCGGCCAATGCTTGCAGCGGCAGTTGTGAGGCTTGCCAGTCTTCCGCCAGATGAACGATGTCAGCAGGGTCGGCATAGCGGTGCAGCCCGTCCGAGCACAGCAACAAGATGTCGCCGACGTTCAGTTGCAAGGGCGTGGCGGGCGGGTCGCCAGTGGCACCGACGCCGACCATGCGGGCCGGGTCGTCATACGACCCGCCGGGGGGAGGGTGTTCGCCCAGGTTGCCATAGGTTTGGTCTACAGTGAGGGTTTCCAGCGTGGCTTTGCCGCCCTGGAAACGCAAACGGCTGGCGCGGGCATCGCCGACATGCACGAGGTGGCCGCGATGACCCTGCAACCAGGCGCAGACTAGCGTGGCGGCCCCAGCAGCCCCAGGGCTGCGGCGCTCGATGGCGCTTTGCACGGCGGCATCGGCACTACGGACATGGTTGCAGAGTGATTTAGGGTCGCGGATGTCAGCGGCTTTTACGCAGTAGTCCAGTAACACGCGGCTTGCGACTTCGCCAAAGGCACCGCCGCCGACGCCATCGGCCACCCCATAAAATCGACCCTGCAGAACTAGGCAGCAGTCTTGGTTGACATTGTGGTAGCTGCCGCAGCGCGTGGTGCTGGCCGATTCCAGCGCGGGTGCCAGCCACTGCCGGGCTTGCTTACGTTGGCCTTTGACGGGGGTTGCCGCGCCGGTTCCGTTTGGGTGCATGGAGTTGCTCATCTTGCTACTTAGGCGGGGCGTTTGAGGATGAGTACGGGGGTAGGGTATTCGCCCTTGGTGTTGATTGCCAGTTCCAGCGGTGCGTCCCAAGGCCAAAGGAACTGTCCGGGATTGACTGTCTGGCCTTTTAGCGCTGCGCCGTGGGTGCCCGTCAGCTTGGCATGGGTGCCGTTTTCGGCGAAGGATTCGATGCTCAGATGGATGCGGGACACCCCTGTATTCGCTTCGTTGATCACGGCATCGCAGTCGGGGCTGCGGCCAATTTGGTAAGGGGTTGCATACACGGGCAGGACTCGCTGCCCGCCGTGGTCTAGGATGTGCAACTCAGCCAGCCGCGTCTGTTCGGCGGATGGCCTGCTTCCGCCTTTCAGTATGGGGGTCACTTGTGCAGTGGGAAATTTCTTGATGACGGGGGTGACTGTCCCGCTAGGCAGTGTGACGCGGATGCGCGGGTAGTCGGCATAGGCGGTGTCGTCGGCTGCGTCTGTGCCTAGGCGTATGTCCAGTTCGCCTGTCACCGGTGTTGCTTGCCCTGCTATTAGGCGTTGCTTGCCTAGGAAAGTGCCGTGAGTGGAGTTAAGGTCTTCCAGCGTGGCTCCGCCTTCGACTATGCGCAGGATGCAATGCTGGCGGGAGGCCAGTTTGCCATCCACGCGCAGCAGGCCGTCGCGCCCGATGAGGATTTCGCTGCCGCTGAGTGCGACCTTGCGCGGCTGCCCGGATATTCCGCTAGCACCGTCGAAGACCTCAAAGCTCAGGCTGTTTGCGTTAGTTTGGCTATGGGCAGGAAGTTCCTCGTATTGTCCGCGCAAGAAAACCAAGTAGGGGCTGTCGCTAGGGGTGCGCTGCATGGCGGCGGCAAGCTCCTGTTCTGGCAGGTCGTTTGTGTCCAGCCGTGCAAGTGTGCAGGGGTTTTTGGCAGACAGCTTGGCGTAATGATGCTGCTTGTAGGTGTTGAGTAGTTTTTGCACGAATCCCACCCGAATGGCGACGGGCTGCTTCAGCAAGTCGAGCAGCAGCAGCTCGGCCGCAGGCTGTAATGAGCACAATTCTACGGATTCCAGCAGATAGGTATGGCCTTGCGCGTATTCCTGCATGACTTTGATCTGGTTCTCGATTTCGCCGCTAATGGCCTCTTCGATTAACTGGTAGCGTCCATTGTGGTTGCTTCCGCCTGGCTTTTTATTGGTTGGAAGGGGGCTCCCCGGCTGGCGTACTTCACCCTCGCGTATGCCTAGCGCCTCCAAGAAACTGTTCCAGAATCCGCTTCTGTTGGCCGAATATTCAATGCGCAAGCTGTGCTGCTTGGCGGATACGGGTTGCCAGACTATGTCCACACCGCGTGTGCGCCATTCTTCCAGCCAAATGCCCAAAGCTGGCTGGGTGTCGACGAGGCGGACCAATTGGCTGGATAAGTCTAAAACCACCTGTCGGTTGCCGGGGGTTCTGGGTAGCGCATCCTCTAGGTACACAGACATTTCTTCCAGGACCATAGGCCAGACGGCCTTGAATTGTTTGCTTTTTGTCGTCATGGTTTTGCTTTCTTGGCGGATTTTGGGGTTGGCTTGGTGCCTGGCTTGCCGGGTTTGGGTTTGCCTGCTGTTGTTGGCTTGACGTGGCTAGGCTTTGTCTTTGTGGCTTTCGCTGCCGGACTTAGCGGTGCTGGTTTGGCAACGGGTGGCGGGGCTGCCTCGGGCATAGTCATCAGCCTTTTGACGAGTTGGAAGGCAATTTCCGCACTGACATTGGAGCCGGCTTCCTTAGGGTCGTCAATATTACCGTCTTTTTTCCAGTTACGCTCGCTCAACACGGCAATGGCATATTCAAAGCGTCCCCCCGCCGGGCCGAACAGCCCGCCATACCATTTCAACGGGTGGCTTTGGCAGTCTAGTTTGCGGTCATTCGCGCAATCTAGGCGCAATTGGTTTAGGTTGATAGGGTCTAACGGATAGCTCGGTGTGCCGGTTTTGCCGGCGATCAAGAGCCTGCGCCAGCGCTCCAAGTTTTGCTGCTTTTCTTTGTCACTGCTGCCTTCGGTGAACACGGTGTTGAAAGCTTGTTCCGATGTGCCAATCCGGTGGCCTAGGCGCAGCCCGTCTAAAATAGTGCCGACATGGGCTTGGTTGAGGTCTTGCTGCTGGTCGGCATTGAGTTTACGCCCGTCCTGCGCGTAGTCTAGGGTACTCGCGGCAGTCAGATATTCTGTGCCGTCAATGCGGTGCAGGGCGTGGTTTTTCAGCAAATGTGGCCAAGGCGTGGGTTTGCTGGCATCGCGTTCGGCCAAGGCCAAACGGGCCATCATGCCTGCAACTCCTAGGGCCGTGGTGCGGGAGTTGAGCTGGCCGTAACCGGTCGAAACCAAGCGCGTGACTTTCCATCGGCAGTCATCGTAGCGGTTTGCGGCACATTGTTTCATGTCCGCCGCGTCAAAGCTTAAGTTTTGCATTAAGCGCATGCCCGGTGCATCGTCTGCTTCCGGTTCGACAAAAAAGCGACCATACAACAATTTTAGCCCAATTAGATCGGGCCCGCCATCGTAGTGCCGTGACATGGGGCGGCCAAACAGCGGGTCGAAGCGGCCGCAGTCCGTGCCGCCGGGGTCGCAGCCAGTGTTCCAACCCACTGTCGCGGCGGCGGCGCGAACCCGTTCCTCGCGTTGGCTGCTGGGCTTGAGGTGTGTTGATTTTGGGTCTAAGTAAAATAGCCGGTTGAGGAATTTGAACGAGTTGGATTGTGCCAATTCGGTTTTCAAGTCTTCAACATCGGTCATGCCGTCAGCCAAAAAACCAAGCGCCATGATGGGTTTGACGGTAGAGGCTGGCATCCGGTCGGTGAATATGGCATGGTTGAGCAACTCGTCCGGTCTGAATGCGGCGCGGTAGGGTGCGGGCGGGCACTCCTTGGGACGCGCTTGGAAGCCAAAATCAGCACCGTAGCACTCGGTATGGTCACTGGCGAGGGCAAGGATATCACCGGTCTCGATGTGGATCAAGGCCAAGCCGACCATGCGCGCCCTGGCGTTTTCCTTGAATGCCTTGCCATAACCGTCCAATTGTATGGCTGGGCAGACCTTGGCGCTGGTTTTACCCACCGAGCAGGAGACCACTTGCTGGGCGATGCGTTGTATTTTAGGGTCTATGGTCAGGCGCACATCCAAGCCTTGCTGGGGTTCTTTGTCGCTGTTGCGGTTCTGGCCCACCAGTCTGTCGAATTTCGAGTCGCCGGGGTCGCGCAGCGGTGCCAAGGGTGCAAGCAACTCGTCCAGTGAGGGCGGGGCGCTCCACGCGGGCGCATCAGGGATGTCAGGAAACTGTCCGTGGTCGAATACGGCTGGCTGTGGGGCGGTGCTGGCACTGGCTTGCCGGGCGACTTGTGCGCAACGGTCCTCCCCGCCTTTGCGTGTGCGTAGATTGGGCAGGTAGACGGTTTCACCCAGGTCACCGCCGCCCCAGAACACGCAGCCATTGGCGGCAATCCAAGGGTCACGGCGGTCAAACAAATACTCCGGCACGGCAACCCACTCGGACATGCGTTCCGGTTTGAGCGAGCGCTCCTTCCAATCGAGTAGGGACAGGGTTTGCCCGTCGGCCAAGCGGTCCAACGCATTTTGGGCATCACGGCAGTCAAAGTTTTTGGCCTCCACCCCCCGCTCGACCTGTTTGGCCCAGATTTGTGGATCGAAGGCATAGCTGCCACGCAGCAGTAGACTGTCCGGCGCAGCCAGTGCGTCTAGGCGGTATTGGATGATTCTGGCGAGGCGGGCCAGTGTGGGCGGCGTGAAGGCAGTTTTACATGGCCCTTGCCAGTCTATCGGCAGGGTCGCAAGCGGTTTGGGTTTTGGATTGACGATGGATTTTTCCAGCGTTTTAGCGGCGGCATACAGGTGCTTGTCGTGGTGGCGCGGTTTGGCATTGTCTTGCGCGGCCCGCCAACCCGTCCAGTACAGCGTGGCTTGTGTCGCCAATGCGATTGGCAGCAATATCGCGAATGTGGCGCTGCGGAGACTGAATCGGCCAATCGGGCTAGGTGCCGTGACGATGGCGGGTACACGCCGCACATTTAGCACCAGCCCTAGGAAAAAAGCGCATGATAGCAGTGAAACCGTGCCATAACTGACAAATGGCAGCGTGATGCCGGACAAGGGTAGCCTGTCTAAGTTGCCGAACAGCGTCATCGCGACTTGTGCCAGGGTGATCAACACCCACAGCAGCGCCAGCCAGCCGACATAGCCGCGCCAGCGGTCAGCCGCGTGGATGGACGGTTGCGCTGCCAGCGCATGGGCGCGGACCAGTGCCACCAGGCTTAGGCAAAACACCAGCAGCAGGCACAAGGTCTGGGTTTGGCCTAGGGCGCCTATCAGTGCGGTAACCGTGTAGTCGCTGGCTAGCTGTTCGGGCAAGCCACGGCAGGCTATGGGGTCGCCATAGCCGCACCAGGGTGTCTGCGCGAAGCCAAAGCCGCCATCAGGCACTTTCTCGCGGAACATGCCCACCAAAGCCATTTGGTCATTGTGGCTGGAATAGGGGTCGGTGACCGCATCCAAGCGATCACGGATGTGTGGTAGCCAGCGTGAGGCAAACCGGCCCACGATGAATATTGCGCCTACCGTCAGGCCGATCCAAGCCACGGCCGCCGCCCAACCGGCGAGCAAGCTTAGGGCCAGCCTAAGCCCATTGCCCGCCGCATACAGTGCAGCCAATACAATCGCGCCCACCAGCACGGCGCCGGCCAGTACGATGACCACCAATGGCCCAATGTCCTTGGTTTTTAAAAGCCCGACCACGGCAATGAAGGAGACGATGAGCAGAGGCAACAACACACTCATAAGCCTTGCCAGTCCTTGCCACCAATGTCTTCTGGAAAGCCCGCGTAGCAGGTTTGTACTGGCTTCGCCACGGGTGAGGAACACGCCTGCGCTGGTCAAAATCAACCAAGCCTTCAACCAGTCAGAGGTTAGCGCGACATTTTTTCCCGCCATCGCCACGACACCCAGCACTAGCGCTGCCGCGCTGCCGTAGCGCAGTAGCACTGCCAGCCAGCGGACATTGGCGTTCTGCGCCCCAAACAACCAGTGGTTAAAGCCCATCACCCAGCCCAACAGCCAGGGCGCAACCAAGGGCAGGCAGGAAATCAACACAAAGGCGGCCAATATATCGCGCTGCTGGTAGTAGGCCAGAAAGCGTTTCTTTTCCAAGAAAAACAGCGATTGGTCGATTAACAGCCAAAAGCCCAAGCCCATTAACAACACAGCGAGTGGATAGGCCCAAACAGAAGCCGGCGATTTTCTGCCTCCGGCGACAGCGGATTGTTGTGCGAGAGGAACGCACAAACAGACAATGCTGGCCAGCCCCGCCACCGCTAACCAATAGACGGAAACGATATCCAAATACCAGCCCATCCCCGCCCATAATGGCAGAGCCAGGGCCAGAACCCGAAATGGTGCCTCTGATACACGCCCCAACAGTAGCAGCATCCAAGCCAGTACAGCCATCAGCGCAAACCGCCAGACTGCCCATTGGGCCAGCACGCGCATGGATTTAGCCTTGGCTAAGCCCCCCGCTTGGGATGAGTAAATGTCTTTGAGTCCTCGTGTGATGCGTTCGATGTCCTCTGCTTCCACCCGTTGCGCACACCCTTCTGCCTTGGTTCTAAACACGGCTGGCGGGATGGTTTTAATATCCAGTCCATCCAGCAAAGCCGCCAAGGTGAACACGGTCTCCGCCCGTTCGGCTTCATGTGAAACCGCCAAGCGATCATAGGCGGCGGTCCACTGGCTATAGGCGCAACGCAGGTCGGCCCAAGGTTTATCATCGTTATCGAGATTAAAGCGCTTGTGCACATCGTCCAGTGTTTGTTCGGCTTTACGTTCCAGAGGTGTTGAATCCTCCGGCTTTTCAGCCCTTAGCACAGGGTCGCGGCGCTGCTTTTTCAGGTTTGCCAGCCGGTCTTTGAGGTAGGCCTGCACCGTCTTTTGGCGATTGGTTAGCGCGGCAAAACTGTCGCTGTCGGCGGTTTCCAGTTGCAGGGGCAAGGTTACTTGGCCCAAGCTCTGGTCGTCGCCACAAAATCTGCGCCTGGCCGCTTCCACCAGATGAAGGCCCGCACTGTCGCATAGCGCAGGCAGTAGCTGACCTTTGGCTAGGGTAATTGGCGGGTCGAACAGTTCCAGCCTTGCCTGCTCTTCGGCAAAGCGTTGGTTTCCCTGCCATGCGGCTTGGTGCAGCGGTTGGTACAGGTAATACAGCCATGCCAGCGCGGCGATTAACAGGAGCAATTCGGCCAAAGAACGGGCGCGAAAGCCGGTAAAAGGGTTGCGGAGGAATTCCATGATTGAAAAAGTAATTAAGTTATGCCGATTGAGTATGAGTCCATGAAAAAATCTACCCTATAATCGCATAGAGAACTTTAATTCAACAAATAATTTTGAGGATATCATGACACATTGGTTTGAAGACAATTCACAGTCGATAGGGCGCACACCTTTAATAAGGCTTAACCGTGTGACCGATGGGGCAGAGGCGATAGTATTGGCAAAAATCGAGGGGCGCAATCCTGCCTACTCGGTGAAGTGCCGGATCGGCGCGGCGTTGATTTGGGACGCCGAACGCCGTGGATTGCTGGGTCCGGGTAAGGAATTAGTGGAGCCAACCAGTGGCAACACCGGCATAGCGCTGGCCTTCGTCGCAGCCGCCCGTGGTATTCCGCTAACCTTGACGATGCCTGAAACCATGAGCTTGGAACGGCGCAAGTTATTGATCGCCTACGGTGCCAAGCTGGTTTTGACGGAGGGGGCAAAGGGCATGAAGGGGGCTGTGGCTAAGGCCGAGGAAATCGCCGCATCCGACCCGGATCGCTATGTGTTGCTGCAACAGTTCAAAAACCCTGCCAATCCAGCTATCCATGAAGATACCACGGGGCCTGAAATCTGGAACGACACCGATGGTGCGGTCGATATTTTTGTGTCCGGCGTGGGCACTGGCGGTACCATTACCGGCGTTTCGCGTTACATCAAGCTTACCAAGGGCAAACCGATCATCTCGGTTGCCGTTGAACCGTCGGCCAGCCCCATCCTGACGCAGCAGCGGGCCGGTGAGCCGCTGCAACCGGGGCCGCACAAAATACAGGGCATAGGCGCGGGATTTATCCCTGATGTCCTGGACCTATCCCTAGTCGATGAGATTGAACAGGTTAGCAACGAGGACGCGATCCTGTTTGCACGGCGTCTGGCCCACGAAGAAGGGATACTTTCCGGCATTTCCTGTGGCGCGGCGACCGCCGTGGCGGTGCGCATCGCCAAACGCCCGGAGAACGCGGGCAAGACTATTGTGGTCGTGTTGCCCGACTCCGGCGAGCGCTATTTGAGTTCGATTTTGTTCGAGGGTGTCTTTGATTCCAACGGGCTGGCATCATGAACAGCAATGTCAGAGAAATAGGGAGGCACTCGCCTAAGCAATTGCATTTTGAAATTGACGCGATAGTCTCCAAGCTCAGTGTGTTGAGGGAAAACTCCCTAGAGGAGCGGCAACGCAGGGACAAGCCGCCTTGGCTGCCATCCCGCAAAAGTTTGGTTAGCATCTTGGAGGGTTTAAGCGCTGTGCTGTTCCCTAACCGTTTGGGCTTGCCGGCTTTCACGGAAGGGGGAACCAATTATTTTGTGGGGCATACCTTGGATGTCACCCTCAGCAAACTCTTTGAGCAGGTGCGTTTGGAACTGCAATTTGTCACCGGGCAAGATAGTGGCTTAAGCAAATCGGAGTATGACCGCGCCAAAGAAATCACGCAAATATTCGCTTCGCGCTTGCCCAATGTGCGCGCACTGCTGGATAGTGACATTCTTTCGGCCTATGAAGGCGACCCGGCTGCGACTAGCGTTGATGAGGTGTTGGTTTGCTATCCCGGCATCACCGCCATCATCTATTACCGGATCGCACACGAACTTTTTAATTTAGGCATACCGTTGATATCCCGTATGATCTCGGAGATTGCGCACTCGACCACGGGCATTGATATCCATCCGGGCGCACAAATTGGCGGCAGCTTTTTCATTGACCACGGTACCGGGGTGGTCATTGGCGAAACCGCGATTATCGGCCAGCGGGTGCGCTTGTACCAAGCCGTCACTCTGGGTGCCAAACGCTTTCCGACGGATGAGAATGGCGTGTTGATCAAGGGAAATGCACGGCATCCGATTGTGGAGGATGATGTGGTGGTCTATGCCGGAGCCACCATCCTAGGCCGCATTACCGTCGGTGCCGGTTCGACCATAGGCGGCAACGTTTGGCTGACCCGCAGTGTGCCGCCCGGCAGCAACATCACCCAGGCGCAAGTGCGCAATGAGGTTTATGTGGCGGGTGCGGGCATCTAGGGAGATGGGGTTTTAGGTGAATGATGTTACGCATGGAGTGGCAAAGCTCGCTTTGCCTGTCAAGGCAAGCTTTGACACTCCAAAACGAATCTCGCCTTAGCGGTTTTTATCTTCTCCAACCAGCATCCCGGTTATACCTAAATTCTAATCAATTCTTTAGTGGAGTAAAAGAATTCGGATATAGTTACCCCATCCTCAGGCGAGCGTTAATTAATGTTTCTCCTGTTGGCATAGCAACAACATAATTTAGGCCCATTGACATAGAGTTGGAGAAAACATGCAGAGCGCCCAAGATATAGTCCGCCTCGCTAACGAGGCAAGAACACGAATTAAGGAAGTCTCGCCAGAGCAGTCCCGCACGCTGGTGGACTCCGGGGCCATATTGATTGATGTGCGCGAGGAAAAGGAATTCAAGGCCGGCAGCATACGTGGCGCAATCAACATCAGTCGCGGCCTGCTGCCAAGCCGGATAGCCGATGCAGTTCATGAGAAGTCTACGCCCATAGTCTGCTTCTGCGCCGTCGGCCATCGCTCTGCTATTGCGGCGGATGTCTTGCAACAATTGGGGTATCAGAATGTCACGTCTATGGCCGGGGGGTTGAAGTCTTACTTGGTGAGTCCAAGCGAACGCAAAAGCGCTTAACTGATGTTGAAAAAACTAACAACCCTGGCTTCTGCTTTGTTGCTGTTGTGCGCTTGGCCTGCCCAGGCTAAAGAACCTGTCAGCCTTCTGAATGTTTCATACGATGTGACACGGGAGTTTTATAACGAATACAATCCTCTGTTTGTGAGGTATTGGCAGGCCAAGAGTGGCGAGACTGTCGCCATCAATCAATCGCACGGGGGTTCGTCAAAGCAGGCAAGGTCTGTTATTGATGGCTTGGATGCCGATGTGGTGACGATGAACCAGCAGACCGACATTGATTCGCTGGCGGAAAAAGGCGGGTTGGTAGAGAGGGATTGGCGTTCGCATTTTCCCGACAACAGTTCCCCATACCGTTCGACCATTGTGTTTCTGGTCAGAAAAGGCAATCCGAAAAACATCAGGGATTGGGACGACCTCGTCCGATCCGATGTGAGTCCGATCATTCCCAATCCAAAAACCTCGGGGAATGGCCGCTATAGTTATCTGGGGGCATGGGGCTATGCCAAGGAGAAGCTTGGTTCGGAAGAGCAGGCGAGGGGTTTTGTCGGCAAGCTGTTCAAGCGGGTTCCGGTTCTGGACACCGGCGGGCGTGGCGCTACGACCACGTTTATCGAACGAGGCATAGGCGATGTGTTGTTGACCTTTGAAAACGAGGTGTACCTGATTGCGAAGAAACTGAGTCCGAATGACTTCGATGTCGTCGTTCCTTCCATCAGCATTGAGGCCGACGCACCGGTTGCCGTGGTCGATAAGGTGGTGGATAGGAAGGGTACACGCAGGGAGGCCGTGGCTTATTTGCAATACCTATGGTCTGAAGAAGCGCAACGCTTGATTGCCAAGCATTATTTCCGTCCCGTTTCCCCGCAGGCCTTGCAGGAAAACCGGGCGGGTTTTCCCAATTTGAAATTGTTGACGATTGATCAGGTTGCGGGCGATTGGGCCAGCGCACAGAAAAAACATTTCAATGACGGTGGGGTGTTTGATCAAATCTATTCCCAATAAATTCCCGGCCCTCGGGGGGCCGGGGATTTAGTCAAAGATCGACATATTGTCTTAGAATCTCCTGTTCAGACGTTATCCAGTCCTGCTCTTCATAACCCGGTCCAAAGCCCCTTTTTTGGGCTTTGTGATAGGCTGCGGCAGCGATCAACTGTTGGAGTTCATCTTTGGTGTACAGTGATCCGGGTGGGGAAGAGGCTTTCGTGGGGTCGGAGGTCTCGGTGATTTCCTCTCCAAATTCCTCACTGCTTAGTGTGGATTCGGTTGTCAACAGTGGGTCATTCCCAGCTTTCTTGATGTTTGCTTCAGTGGACATGGCTTTTCCTCACAGTACAGCGTTTTAAATCATAAACTCCGGTTGCTCATCCAAGGTGGCGGGGGATAGCCCCAAGGACTCGATGGCGGCATGAATATCTAGACCATCCGTGGACAGTGTCAGCCTACCCCGGTCTCCGCCAGCATCAATGCCATCGAGTGCGCAAATGCAGATCAAGCCGGCTTGGTTGATGCGTTGTGCAATGGCGCTAGCCAGTTGTTCATCTGCTTCATTTAGCACCGCGCTTAAGTAGCCGCAATCGAACAAACCGCGTTCCAGACGATAGGCAAATTCCAAGGGGTTCGCACCCGTGAGCCAAACCGTCAAAGGTTTTTGGCCGTTGAGGCGGGCGGCGCGTTCCTCGGGACTCACCCGGCGCAGGTTGACGGATTTTTCCGGCACCCCGTCAATCATGCCCGCACCCACGGTGGCATTGGTCAGGCGGTCAATGAGAATGAAGCAACCCGTTGCCTTGCAGTCCGTATAAAAATCAAACGCGATGGGTGCATTCAAAGTCACTTCGCAACGGGCTATCTCATTTAATTTAAGCTGGTTGGCCTTGTGACGGTCCAAGGTGTTCACATCGGTGCGGTAGTGAATCGCGTAGATGGAGCCGGGCACCGTCTTGGTTGCCAGCTTGAACAAATACTGTTTGCCGGGAAACATTGGAAAATCCGCCATCCAGACGATTTGTGCATCGAAACGGTTGCCTTGCAAGGGCAAGTCGTCCGGGTGTACCAAAATATCCCCCCGGCTGATGTCAATTTCATTTTCCAGCGTGACGGTGATGGCTTGTGGCGGAAAGGCTTCGGCGAGTTCGCCGTCTTGGGTGACAATGGCTTTGACCCGGCTGGTCTTACGCGAGGGCAGTACCATGACGGGATCGCCTGGTTTCAAAATGCCTCCCGCCATAGTGCCGCTGAAGCCGCGGAAATCCAAGTTCGGGCGGTTGACCCATTGCACAGGGAAGCGCAAATGGCTGAAGTTTTGCGCATCGCTGATTTCAATGGTGTCCAGCAATTCCAACAAGGGCTGGCCCGTGTACCAAGGCATTGCGTCACTTGCGTTGACGACATTATCACCTTTCAACGCCGACAAGGGGATAAAGCGAACTTCAGCGGGTGCCAGATGGGAAAAAAAGGCTAAATAATCGCTGCGGATTGTCTCATAAACAGCCTCGTCATAGCCGACTAGGTCCATTTTGTTCACAGCCACCACGATGTGTTTGATGCCCAGCAAGGACACAATAAAACTGTGGCGCTTGGTTTGGGTCTGCACTCCGTAGCGGGCATCAACGAGGATGATGGCTAAATCGCAGGTGGATGCGCCAGTGGCCATGTTGCGGGTATATTGCTCATGCCCCGGCGTGTCGGCGATGATGAACTTGCGCTTGGCCGTGGAAAAGTAACGGTAGGCTACATCAATGGTAATGCCCTGCTCGCGTTCAGCCTGCAAGCCGTCCACTAATAATGCCAAGTCAATGTCCCCGCCCGTGGTGCCGGACTTGACGCTGTCTTTTTGGACGGCGGCCAGTTGGTCTTCATAAATCATCTTCGAGTCGTGCAGCAAGCGCCCGATCAGGGTGCTCTTGCCGTCATCAACGCTGCCGCAGGTGAGGAAGCGCAGCATTTCCTTGCGCTCGTGCTGGGCCAAATAAGCGAGTATATCGGTGTTAATCAGTTCGGATTGATGTGACATTAGAAGTACCCTTCTTTTTTCTTTTCTTCCATCGACCCGGCCTGGTCGTGGTCGATCAGACGGCCTTGGCGTTCGGAACTGCGGGTCAGCAACATTTCCTGGATGATTTCAGGCAGGGTCGTCGCATCGGATTCCACCGCGCCAGTCAAAGGGTAACAGCCCAAGGTGCGGAAGCGGACTTTTTTCAAGCTTGGGGTTTCGCCGGGGTTCAATGGCATG
Source organism: uncultured Methylococcaceae bacterium (assembly GCA_903934875.1). Lineage (GTDB taxonomy): Bacteria > Pseudomonadota > Gammaproteobacteria > Methylococcales > Methylococcaceae > Methylumidiphilus. The sequence continues at coordinate 6,324 of CAIZPP010000279.1, read as the reverse complement.
CGGTCGTCATCGACCATGATTAACATGCCATCGCGTTCGACCACAGGGCGCTCCTTGGCGAAGTATAGCGGTACGATGGGTATGTTTTCCAAATACACATATTGCCAGATATCCAATTCGGTCCAGTTGGACAGCGGAAACACGCGGATGCTTTCGCCTTTGTTGATTTTGCCATTGAAGACGTTCCAAAGTTCAGGGCGCTGATTTTTTGGATCCCAGCGATGGTTCTGGTCGCGGAAAGAGTACACCCGCTCTTTGGCGCGGGACTTTTCTTCGTCGCGCCTGGCCCCGCCAAACGCCGCGTCAAACTTGTATTTGTCCAAGGCTTGCTTGAGTGCCTCAGTTTTCATGATGTCGGTGTGTTTTTTGCTGCCGTGCGTGAACGGTCCAATGCCGGCGCGGACACCCTCCTCGTTGATGTAGACGATCAGTTCCAGCCCCAAGGCGCGGGTGTGCCGGTCGCGGAATTCGATCATTTCGCGGAATTTCCACGTGGTGTCCACATGCATCAGCGGAAAGGGCGGCTTGCCGGGATAAAACGCCTTCAATGCCAGATGCAGCATCACCGCCGAGTCTTTGCCGATGGAGTACAGCATGACGGGGTGCTCGAATTCGGCGGCGACTTCGCGGATGATGTGGATGCTTTCCGCTTCCAGTTGTTTGAGATGGGTTAGTTTGTGTGCGCTCATACAGCGTTTTCCAATAGGGTTGCCATGAAAGAGCGGCGGGAGCGGTTTTTAACCGCGACTTCTCGGCTTGGATCGCGGTTAAAAACCGCTCCCACTGTTTTCGAATTTTTCATGGTTGGGGTGTCGATGCCATAGGCATGGTTAGGCAACAAGCCTTATTTTGTTTGGGAATGTGGGTACTAGCTTAGATGTCGTTAACAGTCGGTTGGCATCGAAGAACGTTACTTCTCCCTGTTCCTTGCAAACCCAAAATTCTACTGCGCCTGCCGAGAGATAGAGTTGCTTTTTTTCTTCCATTTCAATGTTTGTATTGCTTGACGAAAAAACTTCGATACAAATTTCTGGGGCGATGGAACACTCCGTTTCATGTGCAATTATCGCAAATCTCTGCGCGGAAGACCATGCAATATCCGCGACTTTTGTGCCTTTTGTAGTATTGATCGCGCATTCGGGAAGCACAACTCCAGTGTCTGACACCATTAAGCATATCGACAGTAGCTGTTTCACGGACAAAATATGGTTTCTGTTTGCCGAGGTATCGCAAAAATGGAGAAATTAAAGACGTAACTACGCCAACGGCTATCGTAACCATGTCTACGGTATTGCCGTCTATCCGCATTCAGATAAAATGCCTAGCCTTAGCAAATATTACGGAAGCTCCACCGGTGATCGCAGCAACTATGTCATGATACGGTACTTGGGAAATGAAATTAGAGAAAAGGCCCATGACCGCTATTCCGAGGATGGCACCTGACAAAGCCAGCCGTATTGTGTTGAGATTGAAAGCATGGTGCTCCATGATGTAACCCTCTGAAAATAAATAACTACGCTTGATGGTCAATGCACGATTTGGCGGAGTATCGCTTTTTTCCATGCTGTTGTCAAGTGAAATGAAATGTAAATAATTGAAATATATACAGAAAGAATATTTATATTGTTGCAGCACTCCGGCGTTATTGCCATTTAGTTAAGCCGTCATACCAGCAGGGATTGCCGGTATCCAGATTGCAAGGATGCATCTAGGTCGAGCCATCCCGATTTAATTAATCATTATACCCAGTTTTAGTGCGGACAAATTTTTTGATTTCCCAATGCCTTTCTCTATACGAGTAAGGGTGCGTTTGTTTAGAATATATGGCGGCATTTTCTTGTTGAGTTTTCAATTAAGTAGCTGTTTTATCCAATAACCAATCAGTGAATGCTTTAGCTTCATCTTCAAGAAATTTACTAATTACCATTCCTAGGTTATCTTTGTCTGGGTCAATAATTTCTCCATATGTGGCAGAAAATCCAATTGCATTTAGTTTGACAAGGTCGCTGCGTGTGATTAGGCCATGATTGTGAGAAAAGAAATTACAGTATCACTTACTGATGATGAAAGGTGTTTTATGTCCGCATTCGACGATGTGTCAATTACGGTTCTTTTGTCAAAGCTAACAATATTTGTTGTTCCAATAGGACGTGTCACGCAGTTAGTCCTATGATGGTTATAATTATGGGTGCTAGAGCTTTATGACCTTCTTGGCGTTGGTGCATATGGATTTGCCTGATTTAATTTTATTTGGCTATCGGTCCCATACTCCGATATAGAACTTTAGCCTCAACAACTCCATTATTTTGAGAATTAAAGAGTGACATGAGGTATTCCCATACGAAGACTGCTTCTTGTATATAGAATCCATCCAAGCCAACAAAAGCCGCCATTTCGGCATCCATGCCAAAATGACGGGCTTTGGTTTTACTTGTGGTACAGCGTTTTCGTTTTCTAGTGTAACTAAAAATGAAAGATTTTCAAGCAAGCCTCTGATTTAAGGAGATGCCTAGCCCAAGCCTGCCTGCTTCAAATAATTCTTAGAGGTTGAAAACGCTGTAGTTGAACACGCTGTAGTTGAACACGCTGTAGTTGAACACGCTGTAGTAGAATACGCTGTAACGGCTAGAGTGCGTGAAACTCCCGCCCAAATTTGACCTCCGGGACGATCTTTTGGCGGATCAGAAAATCGCCGAACGGTTCGCCATCCAAACGATCTTTGCCATAGTGTTCAATCAAGGGCTTGAGTTCGGCAATGATTTCATCTTCGGTAAGGCTTTCCTTATAAAGTTTGTTCAAGCGTTCGCCGGTGAACCCCGCCCCTAAATAGAGGTTGTAACGGCCTGGGGATTTACCTACCAAGGCGATTTCGCCCAAGTAGGGCCGGGCGCAGCCGTTGGGGCAGCCGGTCACTCTAAGGTGTATGGTTTGCCGATCCATACCGGCTTGTTTTAATATAGGTTCTAAACGATCCAGCAGGCCCGGCAAAGACCGTTCGCTTTCTGCCATCGCCAAGCCACAGGTAGGCAGCGCCACGCAAGACAGGGCATGTAGCCTGATGCCGCTCCAGTGATCGTCGGGTACGGGAATCCGGTACTCTTTTAGCAAAGCCTGGATTTTAGACTTTTTGTGCTTGCTGACATTGGCGATGATCAGGTTCTGGCTGGCGGTGAGGCGGAAATCGCCCTCGTGGATTTTGGCTATCTTGCGCAAGCCGGTCAACCAAGCGGTTTCTTCCGTGTCCTTGATCCGTCCCGAGAGTATGCTCAGGGTCAGGTGCCATTGCCCTTGTTTGTCTTTCACCCAACCCGCCCGGTCGCCGCTCTCGGTAAAGACATAGGGGCGGGCCGGTTCTAGGGTGTATCCAAGCCGCGTATCCAACTCACCCTTGAACCACGCGATGCCCCGGTCATCCAGGGTGTATTTAAAGCGGGCGTGTTTGCGGACGCTGCGGTCGCCGAAGTCGCGCTGGATGCCAATGATTTGCTCCGCCACAGCCAGCACTTGTTCCGGCAGGCAGAAGCCGACCACTTCGCCTAGGCGCGGGTAGGTGGACGTGTCGCTATGCGTCATGCCCATGCCCCCGCCGACGGAAACATTGAAACCGACGAGCGCGTCTTGCTCCACAATTGCGATTAGCCCCAAGTCTTGGGCAAACACGTCGATATCGTTGTAAGGCGGAACCGCCACGCCGATCTTGAATTTGCGCGGCAAGAAGGTCTTGCCGTAGAAGGGTTCCTCCTCGGGTGGGGTGCCGGCGATTTGCTTTTCGTCCAGCCAGATTTCGTAATAAGCGCGTGTCTTGGGCAGGAACAGATCGCTCAAGCGCCGGCTCCAGTCGTAGACTTCTTGGTGCACAGGCGATAAATAGGGATTGTTATGGCATACCACATTGCGGTTTATATCGCCGCAGGCACCTATGGTGTTCAATAGTGCGTGGTTAATCCCGGCAATGGTTGCTTTGAGGTTGCGCTTGTACACTCCATGAAACTGGAACGTCTGCCGGGTGGTGATGCGCAAACTGGCGTTGGCGTACTTGCGGGCGAGTTTGTCCAGTTGCAGCCATTGTTCGGGGGTGCAAACCCCGCCGGTCATGCGCAGACGAATCAGGAATGAGTGCAGAGGCTCCAGTTTTTGGCGCTGGCGCTCGTTGCGCAGATCGCGGTCGTCTTGCTGGTAACTGCCGTGGAATTTGAGCAATTTGGCATCGTCGGCAGCCACGGCCCCGGTTGCCGCATCGGCTAGGCTTTCCACAATACTGCCGCGCAGATAACGGCTTCTTTGTTTGAGCGCCTCGTCTTCGCTGAGTGGGCTGGTAGTGTTGGTCATATCAGTAAATGTCCCGTTGATAGCGTTTATCCGCTTGCAGTGCCTTCACATAGTCGATGGCCCAGTCATGGCTTTGGCCGCTTGCAGTCGCAACCACTTTGATCAAAGCCTCATGGACATCCGCTGCCATGCGTTGGGCATCACCGCAGACATAAAAGCTTGCGCCTTCCTGCAACCAGGCATAGAGTTCCCGGCTGTTTTGCAGCATCCGGTGTTGCACATAAACCTTGTCGTCGGTATCGCGTGAAAACGCCACATCAAGGTGCGTCAACAGGCCGCTTTTGCGATGCTCCAGCCATTCGCGCTGGTAGAGAAAATCGGTATTGAAATGCCTGTCGCCGAAAAATAGCCAATTTTTCCCCTTGGCAGCTTGGGCTTGCCGCTCTTCCAAAAATGCACGGAAGGGCGCGACACCGGTGCCCGGCCCCACCATGATGATGGCAGTGTCGGAGTTTTGCGGCAGGCGGAAATTCGGGTTGCCATCCACGAAAATGGGAATGACCCCTTCTTCCGGCACACGGTCGGCGAGGAAGGTGGAGGCCACGCCCTGGCGTAGCAATCCGTGGCTTTCATAGCGCACCACGGCCACGGTCAGGTGTACTTCATCGGGGTTGGCGTTATAGCTGGAAGCAATGGAATATTGCCGGGGTTGCAATTTGCGCAGCAGTGGGACAAAGTCGGCTGCGGTCAGTCCTGGTATTGGATAGCTGCGTACCACGTCAATGATTTCACGCCCATGCAGGTAGTCCCTAAGATGAGTCCGGCTTTCTTCCTTAAGCAGTTCGGCGAGTTCGTGGGCTTGCGCGAGTTGTGCGTATTTTTCCAGGAACGGGCGGGTTAGCGTGGTGATCTCGTAGTCGGTGAGCAGTGCCAGTTCCAGGCGGGTTTCGGTGCCCGCAGCGCCTAGCACAGCCGTACTGCCGTCAAGCTTGAGGGATTCCAGCAATTCGGTTACCCGTTGCGGCCAATTGCTGACGACCACACTTAATGAGTCGCCCGGTTCCCAACTCAGGCCCGAATCGGCGGTGGACAGTTCGATATGGCGCACGTCCTTGCTGGAGCCACGACCGGTCAGGCGGAGATTTTCCAGTAGTTTGGCCGGATAGGGGTTTTTCTTGGAGTAAGCCTTAAGTGAGTCCGGCTCGTTGTAACCTCCCTTTATCAAAGGGGGGTAGGGGGGATTTCCTGAAACCGAGTCGGTCTGCGGCGGCTCATGGACAGGGCTGAGATTGCCCAGCACACTATCCATCCATGCGCTTGCGGCTTCCTCGTAGTCCACATCACAGTCCACGCGGGAGGCAATGCGGTTCGCGCCTAGTTCGGCCAGTCGCCCGTCTATATCGCGTCCGGTTTTGCAAAAATACTCATAGCTCGAATCGCCCAAGGCCAATACTGAGAATTGAGTGCCGTCTAGCTTAGGCGCTTTCTTGCCGAGCAGAAATTCATGGAAGGCGAGCGCATTGTCAGGGGGGGTGCCCTCGCCGTAGGTGCTGACAATGACCAAAAGGTGGCGGTCGCGCTTGAGTTGGGCCGTCTTGTAGTTGCCCAAGCCTTCCAGGCGGCAGGGAAAGCCATACGCCAGTAGCCGGGAGTGTAGCGTATGTGCCAATTTCTCCGCATTGCCCGTCTGCGAGCCGAACAACACGGTAATTTCAGGCTTTGCCTCTAGCTTGGCGATCAGGCTAGTGTCTGCGGCTTTGTCCAGTCCGACAGGGCTGGCCCCATCCGGTATTTGTCTGGCTGCGGCAAATCCCGCCAAATAGCCACTGATCCATAAGACCTGCTCGGGGGCGACACCGTCCATAAGCCGGTTTAAAGCTTCCCATTGGGTGGGGGTCAGGGGGGTTCCGGGTACACTCATATTTTTTTATAGGGCCATAGAGAGTTTATTGCCATTTACAGCGTTTTCAACATCAGAGAGTTACTTGATAGCTGGCATGAGAGGGCAGGACATTCAGTTAACTTGAAGCGGTAACTGAATGTGCCATTTTTAGG
>CAIZPP010000278.1 GCA_903934875.1 uncultured Methylococcaceae bacterium | reverse complement strand
TCGTATATCTGGCATCACTATAAAAACAATCAAATATAGTTATGTCAATTAAAGGTATAAACTTTATAACCCGTTGGCCCAAGCCGGTTGCTGAAGCCCGCCCTTTGGCCTGACGATTACAGCGCCCTGGTGCCCAACGCCCGAGCTAAGCGGAGCGGCGGGAAAGCCTCGCCACGGAGCCGAAACGTAACCCCGCGTCCGCTTGAGCGTCGGGTTGGGCTGCCGGACGGGGAGACAACGCCGGGAACAGAGGGCTTTGGCTCTTCTCCGCTTTTGTCGGGCGCAACGCAAAGAGACGCGCCCGACCTACTTGGCTACCTGGCTTCCCATGTAATAATATCTCTCCATTCAGGACGCTTTTTCAAATTTGAACATGGAATCAAAGTGATGCCGTGCCCAGATATAAAGCATAATTGTGTTTTCGTATCTACTCCGTATTCAAAAATCAAATCATAAGACGGCCTAGAGAGATACCAACCATTTTGTTTTTTCTCAACCTCCGTGTTTATTTCTGCGCAATATGCAGAAAATGTAAACAATGCCAAGAAACCGATAAGTGCAATTGATGTTTTCATGATTCCTCCTAAATGCCCAACGCCCGAGCTAAGGGGCGCGGGCGGACTAAACTAGGGGAAACAAGGCCAAAGCATAACCCCGCGTCCCCTTGAGCGCCGGGTTGGGCTGCCGGGGTGGGAAAGGCAACCGGGATTCATGGCTTATGCTCTTTGCTTTCCTTACTATTCGGCGCAATGCGCGGAGTACCGCTATTGCCCTTTTGCCCTGCTTTTCTTTGATGCGATTCTTCTTGGCGAATTAACATGGCTTGAGTACGTTTCCCCCAAAACTCCAATTGCTCTTGCAAAGACATGCCTGCTATTAACTTTGCAACATGTTCAGCTCCACGCTGTTTTAGCACGACGCATTCAGGTTCACGAATCATCATTGTCATAATTGATAACCTCCAATGGAGAATAAATGCCAATTTGGCCGTAGCCGTTAACTGTATTCACTGTATTATATTTTGGAATTTTATCGAAATGCACAATATGCTTAAAATTCCAACTTACGATAAGGTTGCACTGCGTTACTGTGGCAATTGCGACATGCAAAGCATCTTCGGCAGATTTTGGAGTAACAACCCCTGATTTGATGTATTGTTGTTGAAGCAAAAGCATTTCTTGAGTGACTTGAGCGATTTCAGCAATTGCTTCGTAGCGGGCGAAAAAATCACGAATTTTCTGAGGTGCTGGCTCTATTTCTGCTTCGACAATAGCAGATGTGACAATCGTAAACCGTCCAGCATCTATTTCAGAAAAAAATTTCTTAGTAGGTTCTGCGAACTCTTCATCAAACGCCCCGCCAAAAACCGATGTATCCGCATAAATTCTCATGTCTTGCTATGTGCATTTTTTCCTGAGGTGAGCGCAAATGTCGGGCAACGATAAATCTGTTGCCCAACCCGGTTTGGTTTATTTCTTCGGTTTCTCGTCCTTCTTCTCATGCGATAGGTAAGTCAACACGCCAGCGAGCCCTCCGCCACCAGTGAGGAGCTTGTGAGCGATGTCTATGATTTCTCTCGTGGTCTTGCCCGCGAGTTCCGTCGCGGTCTCTACCGTGTGAACCACTCCTTCCACATCCTTAACTTTGATTTTGTAACCCATGACCATTCTCTTGCCGCTTAACTTTAGTTGCTCGTCGAGTGGAGCGGCCTTTCCACTGCCCAACGCCCGAGCTAAGCGGCGCGGCGGGAAAGCCTCGCTTCGAAGCCAAATGTACAACCCGCGTCCGCTTGAGCGACCGGTTGGGCGGCCGAGCTAGGAGACAAAGCCGGGGTCGCATGGCTTTTGCTCTTTAATTTTTTTACCCCTACCACGGCGGTTTGTCGCTTCGAAACCGTATTACGAGTTACGAATTAACTACCTGTACTTTGGTAGACAAATTTACGAAGGTTTTGTTAGCTCGTCTAGCGTTGGGCATTCTGGGTGGTTTTCTCTGGCAATCTCATACAAGCTACCAAGCTCACTCAATGCCTGCGTTAAATCGAGGGTATACTGCCCATAATAATCGGAATCTTCGTCATTAAGCGTTTCGCTTTGGGCGATTTCTTCGTGCCTCTTGATGTCACGTTCGATGGCTTTGATTGCCAGCATCAGAGTATTCATAGAGATGTGCATTGTCTTTATCTCCAAGATCAATCAGGCATCCTCTGCCATATGGTTGCCAAGTGTGTTCAGCCAGACTTGAAAAAGGTCTAGCGGCATATCGTTCTTCGGTGCGATTGTGAAATGATTTGCGCGAGCTTTGAAGTTGGAGTCCTGGGTTATTGCGATTGCCTCAGGGATATCTGTGCCTTTCGATAATTTGAGCCAGCGGAACCCGGCCAAGGCGGTGTTTTTCCGATCAAAAGTCGATACACCCCGGTAGTCTCCGTGAATGCACCGACACCCAAGCACAATCTTCTTGCCATCTCGCTCCACAATGCAAACATCTGGAAGACGCTGTGATCCATCCTTTCTTTTGAATCCCGGGTTCGGATAAAGGACCGGCTGCCCTTGCCTCGACTCGGTGCGACTTTGCCCACGGAAGAGGTCACATGGAACCGCTTTATCGAAGTAATACGCTAGATGCCCTGCCTCCTTGTAAATGTTCTTGAGATCGTCCGACATGGAAACTGCTCCTCGTTAATAATGTAGCGTGTGCATATTTGATGTTAGCGCGTCGCTCCGCGACGCACTAACGGGGTGCGAGTTCGAGCGTACACCGCTTCGCGGCTTCGCCCGCTTGGGGTTCCGTGCACTTCGTGCGCTACACCCACGCATGGGAGACGCTCAACTCGCGCCCCGGTGGTTGTCAGGGGCACGATATGACATAGATTTGCTGTGCCCAAGGGCGGACTAGGGGAAAAATACCAAAGCGTAACCCCGCGTACCCTTGAGGGGAGCGCCGGGTTGGGCAGTATTCAGCATGGGGTAAGCGACTCTCCGCTACCGATAGCATTAAAAGCCTGATTGATTATTTGGGTGGTAACCCTCGCTCTGTTCAAAACGACATCCGACAAGAACAGGAACACCGCAAACACATACACGATGTACCCATAGCCTATGTAATTATTAAAGATGATGGTGAAAAACCAGTTCTGTTCAAAGAGATAAAAATAGGTACTGAACAGCGTAGCCGCAAACAATAGGCTACCCGGCAAGAATAGCTGTGCAACAGCACGTTCTTTTAAAAATGAAGCAATGACTAGAAGTACAAACATAATAGCGTTTGTGCCTGAGAATACCCTAAGATCAAGCAACAACTTCTCGACAACCTCGGCGTACTTGCCTTGAATTAACGTAACCAAGTTGGATTGCGCTTGGCTGAGAGAGGCAATGTGCCAATCGAAAGCCTGCTGGATGTTACTTGCGAACTTCTTCTTATTTCGCATTCCTTAACCGCATTCTGCGAAACTACGCATAAGCAAGACGACGGCCTTTGGGTTCTGGAATAGGATCGCCGAATTCATTTGCAGTATCAAGCCAAAGCCCTATAGCTTCTTGTGCATTCGATAAGGCCTCACCCGGTGAGGTTCCATGGGCCATGCAGCCCGGTAATTCGGGAATATCTGCGACAAAACACTGATCTTCCTTACTCCAATATATGATTGTTTCATATTTATACATGGCTATTCACTTGTTAAATGGTATTTTAAGATAATCTCACGAATCTGTTTTACCTGATACGGCTTTGTTTTGTTACCTGCACGTTGAATATTTATCTTCTCATCAATGCCATGCTTCCGATAAAGATAGTGGCTTCCTCGAATCCGTTCATCAAAGCCAAGGTGGACTAAAAGTCCTCGAATGTCTTCAAATGCAATGTTCGCATCCGATGTACCTCGTAGAATTGCATCAATTACTTTATCTTGCTTTCCCATTTACGTTTATTATTATCCTTGAGTTGCTTAGATGGCCCTGCTGAGAGAGAAAACCGGGGTTGCATAATTTATGCTCTTATCATTTTACACCTGCGGTGCAATACGCTTAACAGTATCTTGGTACTGACCAAGCTTTTTCCCACAATAACGGCATTGGATAGCTTCTTGCTTGATAGTTTCCGCACAATATGGGTATTTCATTTTATGTCTTTGAGATATTTTTAAATACCAAAACACTAAAAAAGAACCTGGAATTGCAGATATAAAAATAGTTGTCACAGGATAAATATACCAGTTATTAATTAGCAATGATTTATTCAGTACGAGATATGCGATCATTGCAAATAATACCGTAATAATTACATGCATTGACATTTTAGAAAAATGATACATAACTCCTGCCTTAGCAATAAACCAAAGCACAGCAGAACATGCAATTACAATCAATAAAGGAATACCCATTTCTGGATGCCATATTGAAAAATCTCGTCCCAATGAAAATCCATAGTGAGTCATAGGTATAAATTGTATGATGCTTACCGAAAAAAGCAGCATAAAGTAAGTTATTAACCAACCTAAAGTTAATTTAGCTGAACAATTCATTTTGATGTTTTAATTTTGTAAAATTATATGGCGATGCTAACAGGATGTATTGTATAAACCTGAATTACACCTACGAGTATATTTTCCGTTTTCGAATAACACGAAAAACCCGACTTAATCTAAACCTGGGCAAGCCAAAAGACCCCGCCAATTACCCTTGTCCTTTCTTACCACCTGCCCAACGCCCGAGCTAAGCGGCGCGGCGGGAAAGCCCTGCCACGGAGCCAAAACGTACCCCCGCGACCGCTTGAGCGTTGGGTTGGGCGGCCGGGGTTGGAGGAATCGCCGGGGTGCATGGCTTTTCTCTTTGCCCTTGCTCTTTTGTCGGGCAACAAAAGACGTTGCCTGACTACCCGGCTCTTTCATCCCCATTCGGCCCAATACCCGGAGTATTTCATGGCTGGACGAGATATTTTGTCCCGTCCGAAACCTTATGTGCCATGTCGGATGCCGTGATTTCGCACAAATCGTAAGCAGCGGGGTTACAAACCCCGCCGCGCTTCGCTGCCACCAACTGCGTGCCCATTTCATCAAGGGTGCGGTGAGATTGGGAACCGCCCCACAGGCCGCGAACACGAGACGGCTTCATTCAACAGTCTTGTGCCGGACCCCAGGCCAAAGGCTGACGCGGCGGCGAGGCTGCCCGTGCACCGGCTTGCACCACGCCTACTTGGGATTGCGGCGGGCCAGAACGAATCGAAGGCCCGCGCCCAAATCTAAGGCCGATGCTAAATGCGTGGTGCAAACGGACACCACGCCGACGGAAACTGAAGGCGGCCATCGGTTGCGAGCGTTGCGGTTAGATGTTTGGCACAGCCTACGGTTTCACGATCCTCTTCCCTGACCTTGCCGGTTGCAACATGTCTCCGCCCCGAAGAGCCCAACGCCCGAGCTAAGCGGCGCGGCGGGAAAGCCTCGCCACGGAGCCAAAACGTAACCCCGCGTCCGCTTGAGCGAACGGTTGGGCGCTGGGGCAGGTGATTACGCCGGGATCGCATGGCTTTATC